>QMLZ01000007.1 GCA_003646995.1 Deltaproteobacteria bacterium
AACCCTCTCAGGCTGCGGTATTTAGAAGATATTACGGATTCGCGGTTGGTTACAATCATGTCCAACCCTGCAAACATTGAGGAAGAATGCATAAATAGTCACCTTGTTATCGGGTCGGTACTGATACCTGGTGCCAGGGCTCCCAAGCTTATTTCAAGAGATCTAGTCCGGCGAATGATGCCCGGATCAGCCATCGTGGATATCTCTATTGACCAAGGGGGCTGCTGCGAGACATCACACCCTACTACCCACGAAGAGCCCACTTTCATCGAGGAAGGCGTGGTGCATTATTGTGTAGCTAACATGCCCGGGGCAGTGCCTAGGACTTCCACCATTGCTCTTACCAACGTAACTTTGGCCTATGGCCTGGAGATCGCCAACAAGGGGCTAGAGAAGGCGATGGCAGATGACCCGGCGTTGAAGAAGGGACTGAACATTATGAATGGCCAACTTTGCCACCCTGCAGTGGCTGAAAGCTTTGGGATGAGTTGTGCAGAGGTGGATTTCTAAGGAGGTTGGAGACAGATAAATAGGAAGGAAGCCCTATTGGCCGTTATAGGGCTGTTTTGGGGGTATATTGGTATTGACGTTACAAAGGAGTGTTGAGCGATGCTAGAGGATCTCCAAGTATGGGTAAACGGAAAGTTAATTCCATGGTCTCAGGCTACGGTCCATATGATGTCGCATAGTTTCAGTCGCGGTTCAGCCATGTTTGACGTGTTTGGGATACACCCCTCAAAACATGGCCCTGTGGCTTTTCGCATGGACAAACATCTGGATAGATTTTTCAGAAGCGTAGAGCTGCTTGGGATGCGCAGCAAATACAGCAGAGAGGAATTGAAGCAGGCTGTGTCAGAAGTGGTAAAGGTCAACAATATTGGCCGTGGTGTTGTTAGAATTACCGGATATTACAGCGAACAAACGATTGTCAGCCTGGTCATGGAAACCGAACTGGACGTTGCTGTCTTTGCAATCCCAGAAACAGAGGATTTCAAGTTAAACCATGCTGAGCCTATAAGTGTTTGCATCAGCAAGTGGAGGAAATTGCATCCGGCCACTGTTCCAGTAGAAGCTAAGGCCTGTGCCAATTATCTTAATGGGATGCTCTCCAGAAAGGATGCAGCGGAAAGGGGATTCGACTTGGCCGTAATGCTGACCACTGACGGGTACGTTGCAGAAGGAGCCATTGAGTCGATATTTATGGTCAAGGACGGGATAGTTAAAACCCCGCCGTTGGGGAACATCGTTCAAAGTGTTACGAGACTCTCCATCCTGGAAGCGACGCCATCTATCGGGATCAAGGTCAGGGAAGAACAAATTATGCCTCAAGAACTTCTTGATGCTGATGAGATTTTCACTTGCCACACTGGGACAAAAGTGACCCCTGTTAAAAGGATCGAGGATAGAATTTTGGGGGAAGTGCCGGGCCCTATAACGGCCAAAATCTTCAAACTTATGGAGGACATCGTCAACTTTCGCAACAGTGAGTTTGAACACTGGTTTGAGCCATTATAAGGACCTGCCCACGAACAGTTATTGTGGTTGAGATGTCTAAGGAAGATGGTTTTAGGATTAGTCATCCCTTGGAGCCGGACCAGGGTCTTGGACTGTATAAAAAGGAAAGGGTTATGAATATCCGTCCAACAGAGGCCGTTGTGGATCTGGACGCAATAGCATTTAACATAAGGAGCCTGAAAAATCACGTAGGCCCAGGCCCTCGTTTCATGGCGGTGGTGAAGGCCGACGCCTATGGTCACGGTATCATACATGTGGCAAAAACGGCGGCCAAAGCAGGGGCTGATTGGCTGGGTGTTGCCTTGCTAGAAGAAGCCGTAGCGCTCAGGAGGGCGGGCATAGACCTGCCCATCCTCGTTCTGGGTGAGGCCTTTAGCAAAGGAGCTGAGCTATACGTGGAATACGATATTAGGGCTACGGTATGCTCGCTGGACAGTCTTCTTGCATTGAACAGGGCCGGAGAGTTGGGTGGGAGCAAGGTCAGGGTGCATGTAAAAGTAGACACAGGCATGGGGAGGATTGGACTTGAACCTGATCAAGTCCTCCCTATGATAGAAAGAGCCCAGGCCCTTAGAAACATCCAGATTGAAGGGCTTTTTTCCCATTTTGCATCTGCCGACGAAGAGGACAAAACCTTTTCTTTTGATCAACTGGATCGATTCAAGAAAGTGATATCAACTCTTGAAAACAGAGGGATAGGGATCCCAATTAAGCATTTCGCGGGCAGTGCCGCTACCATTGACATTCCAGAAAGCTACTTCGACATGGTGAGACCCGGTATCAGCATATATGGGGCTTATCCTTCCGAAGAGGTGGATCATTCTGTCCCTCTTAAACCTGCTATGACAATGAAGACAGCCATATCGTTTTTGAAAGAGGTGGAAAGCGGTACACCGCTTTCTTATGGACGGACTTACAGGACACAAAGGAGGAGCAGGATCGCTACCTTGCCGGTTGGCTATGGGGATGGATATCCGAGATTACTATCTAACAGGGGTGAGGTACTCGTGGCAGGTCAGCGTGCCCCGGTCGTGGGACGTGTGTGCATGGATATGACGCTTATCGATGTTACCCATATCCCAGGCGTCAGTGTCGGCGCAGAGGTGGTGTTGTTCGGTAAGCAGGGGAATGCAGAGATCCGTGTGGACGAGCTGGCCTCAAAGACCGGTACAATAAGCTACGAGATTCTGTGCACCATTACAAAAAGAGTGCCGAGGCAGTATGTGGGCGCATTATAGGCGGTTGCCCAACATAATATTTGATCTTTTCAGGGCTAAAATTGGGTATTTGCATATTGTAACGCAAGTCCAAGGGCCTTGACAGCTGTATCCAGATCTTTAAATACCGGATAGCCCATGTCCTCCAATTGAAAGCCCAGATCCCTAACAGCCTGGCTGTTGGGTCCATATATCCAGGTAGCTATGGGCTTTTGATGCTTTCCCTTGATGCGTTTGTAAGCGCGGATATAGTTTTCAATAATATTTCCTGATGGGTGAGCCCATAGTATGTGGAGGAGGGCGTCGATATTTTCATCAGCCATTATGGCGTCAAGAATATCGGGATACTGAGAGAAGGCATCTCTCACAGCTGCCATCATCGGGCCTATATCCACTGGCATGTGTCCGGAACCCGGAAATACTGAATCAAGCAAAGAGACTGTTCGTTTGCCTAGTGTGGCAAGTTTCAGCCCGTACCGGGCACAGCAGTCAAGGGCCATGACCGCCATGCCTCCTGTGATGGTAAGGATCCCCAGTCTGTTTCCCTTTAAGGGGGGTTGAGTGGCGAAAATCTTGGGTACATCAAAGAGCTCGGCGAATGTATCCAACCGTAAGACCCTACTCTGCCTGCACACAGCGTCAAAAATCAGATCATTTACTGCCATGGACCCGGTATGAGAAGCAGAAGCTTTGGCACCCTGCGAGGTTCTACCGGCCTTTACGACAAGGACAGGTTTACGGGTTGTTATGGAACGAGCAATGCGCAGGAACCGGTTACCGTCTTTAATGCTCTCCAGATACATACCCACTACACTGGTAGACTCATCGTCGGCCAAGTATTGGAGCAGGTCACACTCGTCCACGTCACACTTATTTCCTAAGTCACAGATTTTACTGATCCCGCAATGAAAATCTGAATAAGGAAACGCCTGAGGGTTGGTCATCCCTGTTTGGGAGACCAGGGCTATAGCTCCTTGACGAATGGAATCGTATCCCGACTCATATGGGCACGGATAGAACTGCTTATGGGTATTGACCACACCTGCGGTGTTGGGCCCCATGAGCCTTATCCCAGCTTGATTAGCTATCTCTACGATTTCCCTTTGCAGTCTTGCTCCTTGCGCATCTCTTTCTGCAAAGCCATCAGCTACAATGATTGCGGCCTTCACACCCTTTTGTGCGCAATCCTTGATAACGTAGGGCACAGACCGGGAATTGATCATGATCAGGGCCAAGTCCACGGGATATTTTACTTTTTTGAGTGAGGGATAGACAGGCAATCCCAAGACCTCCTTGTAACTCGGATTAACCGGAACAATACGACCAGCATAACCGCCGTGGAGCAAGGACTTTACCACTACGTAGCCACCGAAGAAGCTAGGTCTGAACGAACCAATAATAGCGATGCTATTTGGCTCAAAGAAAGCAGTGAGATCAGCAGTTACTTTTGCCATTTTCATCTAGTCCTCATAGGCATAGGTATTCACATCATGGGCTGTTTGTATTTAATATTTCGTTTAGGATATCTTTTCAACATGATTCCGCAGCTTCTCCCTGACAGTGATCTTATGGATTGACAATCTGTTTCCATGTGAGTTATCGATTGCAGGGGGATTGGAGATATTGAGAGAATTCCAGACTCTTTTAGCTGCATCTGGAGTGTATGTATTCCTTAGGGGATTCTAGAGATTCGGCGACCTGGTATTTATCACGTCAAATTTCAGGAGGAGATCATGTTTAATTTCGAATTGTCAGAGAAGAGAAAACTTCTTAAGGAGATGGCCAAAAAGTTTGCTCAAAAGGAAATCCTACCAGTTCGGGATAAATTCGAGGAGGATTATGCAGAGGGTAAATACGTTGACAAGATTTTACTCGAGGCGGCCAAAATAGGCCTTTTAGGATTTCCCGTAGAAGAGAAATATGGTGGATCCAACGGAAACAATATTGATGTGATGGTCATATTGGAGGAGCTCGCTGCAGTAGATGGTGGAATGGCCACTGTGATAGGTGATACATGGTTTGCAATGACTCCCATAATAATGGCGGCTGACAGTGAACAACGGGAGCGATTTCTCAGGCCTTTAGCCTCTAGAGAAGAGGCCAACCTAGGAGCCATTTGTATGACTGAACCTCCTTCAGGAGCCGATATAGAGGACCCTCGGATGAAACTTCGTACATGCCGGACGATAGTAAAGGAAGAGGGCGATGAACTAATTATCAATGGTACCAAGATTTGGCCTAGCAATGCAGGGATTGCATATCTTTATGTGGTGGTTTGTACTATTGATCCAAAATTGGGGGAGGAGGGTTCTTGTTTAGTGGTAGTAGAGAAAGACAGGACTGGGCTTTCTTTTGGTAAGCCGGAGCCCAAGATGGGCATGCATGCGGATCGAAACTCAGAGGTTATTTTCGATAATGTCCGAGTGCCCCGCAAGAACATGTTGGGAAGGATCAGAGACGGGGCCAAGATTTTGCATAGGACCCTGACTTACAACCGCTTAGGAGGAGGTATGATATCCGTGGGGATTGCGAGGGGGGCCTTTGAATATGCTTTAGAGTACTGTAAAAACCGAGTGGTGGGAGGAAAGCCTCTCATACAGCATAGCCTTATCTCCGCTATGTTCGCTGATATGGCGATGAACATAGATGCTGCACGGCTGCTCGTGTATCGTTCTGCTTGGGCCAATACGAAGCGCCATCCCCAGAGGGATCGTTTTTCTAATATGGCCAAGGTATTTGCCACGAATATGGCCATGGAAGTGACAACGCAGTGTGTTCAAGTCATGGGATCTTATGGATACTCAAAGGAATATCCTGTGGAAAAGTATATGCGAGATGCAAAAATAGTTCAGATATTTTTAGGGCCCAACGAGTTACTTAGCCAATTAATCGGATCATCATTATGAGTTTTCCAAGACCTTTATAATTTTAAAGACTAGATCGTTTACCGGTGTAAGAACCCCATATCTGCGGCCCAATTCCATAACACGGCCTGCGAACATTTCTACTTCGGTTTTTCTTTCAGCCTCTATGTCCTGCAACATGGATGTCTTGCCGTTGGGAGAGAGATTCGCCATGACACTATGCCAATCTTGAATATCCTGTTCCCGCAAATCCACTCCTGCCTTATCAGCAATGGCCATGACTTCGCGCATAGCGGCTTCCATCAGTTCCCCTGCTTCTTTTACCTTTACAAATACACCGTAGGGCGCCCTCAGGACAGCAGAGATTTGGTTTACACCTACATTTATCATAAACTTCCGCCACAAAACCCTGATCATGTCACCAGGAACTTCTGAGACAATCCCGGCACGGTCAAAGAGCTCTTTAACTGCCTGTACCCTGTCTGAAGGTGGATCATTCACCGCTTCTCCGAAGTACAGGATGCCTTCTTTGCTGTAAGTAACATTATTGTTATGTCTTACTGCGTCAATCCCAAGTGCGACTCCATAGAGAACACGCTCCATTCCGTAAACAGCACCTATGCTTTCCTCGCTGTCTATCCCGTTCATGACCGAGAGAATTTGGGTGTGTCGGCCTACCACGTTACGGATGTCTTCTATTGCACGTGGAAGATGGTGGTGCTTGACTGCAACTATTAATAAGTCCTGGATGACTGGCTCCCTGTCTGGATTAATAACATCAAAGAAATAGGACTTTCCATTTATTACCAATCCATTTTCCTTCAATTTTTCATAGCGTTCATCCCTCGCGATAAAACTCACGTTGGCTTCATCCATACCGTACAGCTTGCTGGCATAAAAGGAACCCATGGCGCCAGCCCCAATGATACCTATGCTGTTAACTGACCCCATTGTTGTTTCCTCCACTTGGTTGGTCCCGCTTGATTTGCTCTCTTATACAACATAATTGGAATCATTGTCGAGGTATATTGGCGGAGGCCCTTTTATCTTGAATCCCTTTGAATGATTCCGTACTATGCCTAGGTCGTTTGCATCGACATAGAGAAAGGAACGCGGTGGCAACTGTTACTGCGGAAGGTTTTATGGTAAGCAATGAAAAAGGACATTCTTAAAAAAGGTGACGCAAGTGGCAACGGGATGGTGGTCAAGTTCCAGATGCCTTCTGGGTTGGAAGTAATCTCGTTTCCAACGAAAAATCCGTACGGCGGACAATGGGACCTGGGTCCTACATGGAACTACGTGGTGTTGGGTGACAGGCCTTTTCTGGTTGACGTAGGTAGGTGGGGGCAGGGGAAAAGCCTCATCTCGATGATGGAGGGCGCTGGGTTTGACCCGGAGAACTTGAAATTTATCCTGATTACCCATGGTCATGAAGATCATGATGGCGGCCTGAAAGACGTAATAGGCGTGGCGGGACTCAAGGTAAAAGCACACGTTACGTATGATCTGATGAGAAGACCATATCCCCAGCTTTCGCCAGGCGGATACAAGCTCAATTTCCCGGCCAGATGTTGGCGCTGTTTTATGCCTGAGTCCTTTTACACCAAGAACTGTCTGGGCTACCATGAATTCCTCCGTGACCTCGCAGTGGACACGATCGGAGATAATGGCGCCAGCCTTGACAGTGGCATCCGAGCGATTCATCTGCCGGGACATAGTCCGGACTGCCTTGCGGTCTTACTTGGTAAAGAGGGAATAATAGTAGGTGATGTGGTTCTCCCTGACATAACACCTTGGCCAACTTCCTTGGAGATGTTTGAGACCGTGGCCCCAGTCATAAGGCAGAAATACACGGATGGAGAAAGACTCTTTGGCCTTGAGAGTTATATCCGGTCTTTAAAGAAACTCCAGGCTGTTGCAAAGGAAATCCCAGATATTGCCATATTCCCTGCACACCGCCTGTATTATGATGACAAGTGGACATGTATTAATCTCTCGGAGCGGGTTGAGGAGCTGTTAGTTCACCACGTGCATAGGTGCGCAGCAATCCTGGAGATAGTATCATCAGGACCTAAAACTATTGACGAGATAGCGGTCATGCATTTTGAAGAGGCAAAGCTAAAAGGTGTCGGAATTCACCTTGCAAGAAACGAAATAATCAGTCATTGCGAATTGATGGTAAAATATGGGGATTTGCTGAGACTTGATGGAAAAGGTTCCTACGTAAAAACCGGGAGTTCTAATTTCGAAAGGGCTATCAATGCCACCTGTAGCCGCCCCTTGTCCATCAGCGAATTTTAAAGTATAATTATTTATATTCTGAGTTCTTTTGTTATTTTTACCACCAACTAGGCCGTTTTCTACAGTGTGAAGGAAGCGGAACTAGGAGAATATATTTGTCGCCATTGGAGTCCTGAGCTTTGAGGACCCAAGGGGAGGGCACTAACTCTATGAAACACAAAAAGGTTGTTTTCCTGAAAAGTGGCGAGTTCGGTTTTACCTTGATCGAATTGCTCGTGGTCCTTATCATTTTGGGACTGCTCGCAACCCTAGTCGCCCCCAAATTTTTCGGCAGAATCGACAAGGCCAAGGTCAAGACTGCAAAGGCCCAAATTGAGCTTTTAGGCTCTGCGTTGGATGATTTCAGGCTGGATAATGGCCGCTACCCTACTACTGAAGAGGGGCTTGAGGCCCTCAGGACAAGACCCGGTGAATTGCCTAACTGGGATGGGCCGTACTTGCCCAAGCCTGTTCCCTTAGACCCCTGGGGGAGACCTTACCAGTACCGAAGCCCTGGAGAACACGGGGATTATGATCTTTTTAGTTACGGAAAAGATGGGGTAGAAGGGGGAGAGGGATACAACAAGGACATAGTTAGTTGGGAATAAGGAAGGTTTTGATGAGTGTGCCGGGAAAAGACAAAGAAGGGTCTGCTTCTTATAGGGGGCCAGGAGAACGGGAGCCCGGAGAAGGCGGGAAAGACTTGGACGCGGCTGTGGAAACGGTTGTGGAGATAAGTGCCAGCGATTTCCCCGATGACCCGCCAGCAGTAAATTTCTTGCCAGCCACATTTATGAAAAATTTCCTGTTTGTACCACTTGAAGATACCGGCGAATACGTAAGTGTCGCAATGGCAGATCCATACGATTTCAATACCCGGGAGGTCATAGCCAAGTCTTACAATAAGCCCATCAAGGTCTTCAGTGCGCCAGCAGAAGTAATTGCTCAGTTTATTTACAGGTGGTATGAAGCAGAAGCAGATATGACGGCACATGAGGACTCCGAGGAAGCTGAGATCAGTCTGGAGGACCGCCTATGGGATGACCCCGAACAACTCAAAGACATGGCTTCAGAGGCCCCGGTAATCCGCCTGGTGAATCATCTCATTAGCAAGGCGTACAAGATGGGCGCCTCTGATATACATATTGAACCACGCCGACAATACGTCAGGGTTAGGTTTAGAATCGACGGTGTCCTTCACGACCAAGAAGCTATCGCCCTTAGGCTAAAAGCCGCAATCATATCCAGGATAAAGCTGATGGCCAAGATGGACATCGCCGAAATGAGGCTTCCCCAGGATGGCAGGATCAGGTTCAGGTTGGGAAAGGAGGAGATTGATATTCGTGTCTCATCAATCCCTACCGGCTTTGGTGAATGCCTGGTGTTAAGATTACTCCACCAGGAAGATGTACTTTTGGATCTTGGCCGTCTTGGCTTCTCCGATCAAATCCTCCATAAATTCCAGTCACTTATTTCAATGCCTTATGGGATGTTACTTGTCTCGGGCCCGACTGGCTCTGGAAAGACCACCACGCTTTATGCGGCCCTTAACTCAATCAACTCGGCTGATAGGAAAATAGTGACTGTTGAGGACCCAATTGAATACCAGCTTGAAGGAATAAATCAGGTTCAAGTATTGCCAAGGATAGGCCTTACTTTTGCAAACTGTTTGAGATCATTCCTTAGACATGACCCCGATATCATTTTGGTGGGGGAAATACGGGATATCGAGACCGCGGAGATCGCGGTCCAGGCGGCTCTTACGGGCCATATGGTGTTTTCAACCCTTCATACCAATGATGCGGCAGGAGCTATCACTAGGCTTGAAGACATGGGTATAGAGCGGTTTATGATAGTATCATCCCTGGTCGCGGTTCTTGCCCAGCGCCTTGTCAGAAAGGTATGCAGACACTGCTCTGAAGAAGTGGCTATAGATGAAGAAAAAAGGTCTATGATAGCTAGGGAATTGGAGGTGCCGGTTGACAAAATAATGCCCTCTTATCTCAAAGGAATGGGATGCAGTGAGTGCGGTGCCACAGGTTATAAGGGAAGAATCGGCATATTTGAGCTTCTTCCAATGTCAGATCATATTCAGAGGGTAGTTCTTCGAGGGGCTGACAGGACAGAGATCCATCGTGAGGCCTTGAAAGAGGGAATGGTTTCTCTGAAAATGGATGGACTCAGAAAGGTGAGTGAAGGGATTACTACCTATGAAGAGGTACTGAGAGTTGCTCGCTAATGCCACGCTTTCATTATGAGGCAGTAGACAAGGATGGAAGGAGGATAGTGGGTTCGGCTGAAGCGCCGAGCAAGGAAGCGCTTCTAGCGTCCTTCCGGTCCCACGGCCTGGTGCTTGTAAAATGGTTGGATCAAGCCCGGGGCCGCAGGTTTTTTTCGTCATCAAACAAAAAAAGGCTGAAAAACAAGAGCCTTCTCGCCTTTACAAGGGACTTTGCCCAGTTGTTGGGCTCAGGCCTTTCAGTAGATCGCACCCTTGATGTAATTGCCTCTTCTGCGTCGGACAAGAGCATAGCGGAAACAGCAAAATTTCTTAAGGACCGACTCAGGCAGGGACAGGCCCTTTCCGACGCGATGAGCACAAGGTCGGCTGATTTCAATAGCTTGTACGTAAACATGGTCAGGGTTGGGGAAATGGGAGGGGTGCTTCCCCAAGTCATGAGCAAGCTTGAGGAATTTATGCGGCGCAGTGAGGATACCCGTCGGTTCATCATTTCATCCTCTATTTATCCGTCTATTTTGATCAGTGTGGGCATTATTTCAGTATTTGTAATCATGGGATTCGTGGTGCCCAAATTTGCTGGTATCTTCAATGATCTGGGGGTGGATGTCCCTCTTTCTACCCGAATTTTGATTACTCTAAGCGAGATAGTTAAGGCCTGGTGGTGGGTTGTTCCAGCCGGCGGAGGGGCGTTGTTCGTGTTCTTGCAAAGATTTTTCAAAACTGCAAAGGGAAGGCAACGGTTGGATACCCTGATGCTCAAGACACCCTTATTCGGCCAGCTCATAAAAGAGATGGAGACGAGCCGTTTCACCAGGACGCTTGGCACCCTTATACTCAGTGGAGTGCCCCTGCTCAAGGCGTTGTCAATAGTAAAGGAAATCATCGGTAACCAGCTGATCAGAAAGGCTGTGGAGAACATTCACGAAAGTGTCAGGGAAGGGAAAAGGATAAGCGTTGTCATGGGAGAGCAGGGGGTATTTCCGGCTATCGCAGTGGAAATGGCGGCGGTTGGAGAAGAAACAGGCAGTATTGGGGAGATGTTGCTTAAGGGGTCAGAGGAGCTGGAGAGAAAGATTCAAACCAGAATAAAGACCTATCTTTCACTGCTTGAGCCTGCCGCAATACTTGTAATGGGGATCATTATAGGGGGCATAGTAATATCCATGCTGACCGCTATTTTCGGTATCAATGAAATTCAATTCTAGAGGCTTTACTTTAATCGAGTTGATCGTGGTGCTCGTCATCATCGGTGTAGTGGGTTCTGTGGTGTTCGTCAATGTAGGGCGCTCAGTTACCAGGAAAAGGACGCGGTTGTTTGCTAAAGAGATGGTCAGCCTTTGCAGAAAGGCAAGAAGATTGGCGGTCAGTCAGGGGATCATTTCCACCTTCTACATTTCGTCGGGAGACAGGAAATGTTGGGTTGATGCCCAGGAACCCATTGACATACCGCCCGAGCTAAAAGTTGAAGGCAAAGGTGTTCAGGAATTGGAGCAGGGTATATTCGGAATCCGGTTTTTCCCCGATGGTAGTTCAAGCGGGGGGAGGTTGTTTCTTTCAAGAGGCGACGACGTATTGTACGAGTTCCATGTTGACCTGCTCACCGGGCTGATACTTTCCCAAGAGAATCGGAAATGAGGCGATCGGGTTTATTGATTAGTCAAGCAGGCTTTACCCTCCTTGAGGTGCTGGTATCTTTAGTTATCATTGGCATTTCTTTTGGAGTCCTTTTCGAGACCCTGTCCCAATCAAAAAGGATTGCCTGGAGGTCAGATGAGCTAGCAGAGGCCTCGAGGATAGTGCACAACCTACTGGTAGACGACAAGTTTGTAAAGGATGCTCTAAAAGCTGGAGAAATGCGAGGGGCGGTGCAAGGCGAAGGTAACTGGCATTACTGGGTTAATGTCTCAGTACTGGAAATTGAGGGCGAAGACAATACTCCCCTAAAGATTTATGGAATGATGCAGTTAAAACTATGTGTAGCGCAAAGCGAGGGACCAGAAAGCAGGCGATTTTGCGTAACAAGATGGTATCGGAAGTAGCCAGAACCATTCACAGGGGTTGTAGCGATGGTTTTACTCTGCTGGAGTTGCTTGTCACCATAACCCTTGTAGCAATGGTGGTGTTGGTGCTTTCCATGGCCCTGAGGCTGGCCATAGGGGCATGGGAAAAGGGGGAGAGAAAGGGGGATGAGGCCTTAATTAACCTGTTGGTCCCAAGGCTGCTGGAGAAACAGCTTCAGGGAATCGTACGAACTACTGTCGAAAAAAAAGAGCGGAGTTTTCCGTTTTGTGGAGGCAAGAACGGGATTTCTTTTTTTACTTCGTTTACGCCTCTGGGTTCTGGGTTCCGGGGGATTATCAGGGTGACATATATATATGAACCAGAGGAGAAGACTCTCACGCTTTATGAGCAGGTTACGACAAAGCTCTTGGAATTGACTGAGAGAATATACCCATTGTCACAGGAGTACTACGAAAACTTGGAACCTGTAAGCAGGATAGAAGATATTGAGGACTTTAAGCTTGAGTATAGTGGAGAAAGATTGGTTGATCCCCAAGACGAAGAGCAGTGGAAGCATGAATGGCCTTGCAATTCGCCTGTACCGCCAAAGGCTGTTAAGCTGACTATAGGAACCAAGAATAGGGGAAGGCCAAAGCTCTCATTATGGTGTTTTCAAGTAGGAAAGTAGTTTGGGGGGAGATTAATGAGGTGAAGGCGGTTGGCAAACCTGTGGGGGGCAGCGTACTTATTGTTGTTTTGTGGATCTTGGCACTGTTAGCTTATCTGACAGGTGACTATCTTTCCTTTAATCGGGAGAGATCGGCAATTTGTTCCAGTTCCTGGGACGCGGAAAGACAGAATCAAGCTATTAACTCTATAATTGAACTTTTTTCCATGGATGTTTCCCCATTGACTGGTCAGGAGGAGATGAGGGAATGGATAGACCTGTCTCCAGGTGGGGTGAAGGTGTGGGTTAAAGTAGAAAAGGAAGGGAATAGAGTAAACTTAAATACAGCACCTGACCCTGATATAAGGGAAAAGATATTGGAGCTGATAGCCGATAAGGATGATGAGATGGCTGATCGATTAGCCAGTGCCATCCTGGATTGGCGTGACCCAGACAACTTGACGAGGTCAAACGGCGCGGAAAGGGGATATTATCAGGATCATGGATTTCCGTACGAGCCGGCAAACGGCCCTTTTGAGTCGTTGACGGAATTGTTGCTGGTACGGGACATGACCCCAGAACTATTTTGGGGCGATCCATTCGCAGCGATCAAAGCCCAGAACGAACTCGGGGACCAAGAGGAAATGAAGTCGATTGCCGTCTCAGACGCCTTTACGATTTTCGAGGCGGGTGTCAAGAGAATAAGTATGATAATTCCTGGCAAAGGAAATTCTTATCACCTTGTTATTGCCTTTTTAAAAAGGGTGGGATCTCAGTGGCGGGTCTTTCAGATTTATCGCACTATGCTGATCTCAGCGACGACGGAAGAGGAGTCAGAGGATTAGGACAATGGCCATTTTCCCCCGGAACATACTAGGGGTTTACCTTGAAAGGGAGAGACTGCAGTACTGCTGTGCCAAGGTGAGCCTTATGGGGATTTCACTGAAAAATCCGGGCCCCAATATGGAGCCGCAGGGTGTAGTCCAGGGGGCTGATGCCTTACGAAGGTTGTTGGAAGGTTTATGGCCAAATAAGAGATATGATATCTTCCTGGCATTGCCCAGAGGCCTGTTCTTTGTCAGGGAGATGGCCTTACCTCCGATGGACCTAGAAGAGGCGTGGGTGTCTGTTCAAAATAGTCTTTCCGTTTATTGTCACCTTCCCTTGGAAGATATATACCATGACGTAGTTTTATCCCAGGAAAAGGAGGGGAACTTCCGGGCGCTTCTATTTTATATCCCACGAAAGGAAGTTGATCCTATCCTGGATGCCTTTGATGAAACCGGGAAAAGATCACTTCTAAGACGGATAGTGCCCTTTTCACTTTGTGTGTACTCATGGCTCCTGCTCCAAGGCTATTCCTTTCCAATGAAGCTGATTTTGCCGGCTCAGGAGGGGAGCTACGAGCTTGGGGTCTACTCAAAAGAAGGCTTGCTCTATTCCGCGGCGTGGCCCCAGGCTCAGGGAGAGGAGGCCGGCCATGTAATACTGAGAGGGTTGAAAAAAAGGTTTGAGGATTTGAATGGCCCTCTCTACGTCCTCAGCTCTCAAGGGCCCGATGGTCTGCCGCCTTCAGAAAACGCAACATTGAAGTCCTTACCCTCAATAATGGAAAATCTTGGCGTTGCACCCATTGCTGCCGCCTTGAGCAAGAAGAGGGTGGTTTCACTGGATGGGAGGCCGAAGAAAATCAAGCAGTTTAGAGCATGGCACTTGCTCCTCCCAGTAAGTATAGTGGTGTTTGTCATTCTTGCGTTTTTGAGCTGGGTGTCATACAAGGATTTTTTATCGGTTTCCCAACGAGTCCAAAATATTGAAAGCAAGATTCAAGCGTTCCAAGACAAGGTGAGGCCACTGGAAAGCCGACTTAAGGGGCTGGAAGAGTCGGGAAGGTTTTACAAGGATCTCGAAAGCTATATTAAGGAAAGGCCTGATCTGTACAAAGTCATAAATGAAATAGCACGCCTCGTGCCGGAGGGCACGTGGTTCACTCACTTTCTGTACGAGAAGGGAAAGATTACGGTGAGGGGGACGAGCAAGGATGCATTGGAAGTCCTCAATTCCCTCAGGAAATCAGATTTGTTCAGCCAAGTGAAGCTTGTGGGTTCTGTGAGCAGGAATAGATATGATAGTGAGCGCTTTAGAATAAGGATTGAATTGAAGAGAAATAACTCACGGGAAAAGTAAGGGCTGGAAGGAACTATGAGATTAAACGATAAAAAAATGCGGCGTATCCTCATCGGCCTGGGAGTAATTTTGCTCTGTGTCCTTGTGTGGTGGGGGATTGTGTATTCACCTTTGAAGGAAAAAATCAGTGAGTCGAACATCAGGCTTGAACAACTGACAATTGATCAGCATAAGCTGGAGAAAAAGCTTAAGAAGCTTACCAAAGCCATCAGAGACAAGAGCAAGACTTCGAAAAAGCTCAAGCACTTGCCCCGCACTGTCAAGGCAAAAACATTGGAAGAAGCAAATGCAGTGATCCAGGCCAAGATGCAGAGCTTTTTTGGAAAACATGACATACAGCTTAGCGCTTACAAGGAGCTGACCCCCGGGAAGTGGGGTTCTTATCAGTTGGGTAGAGTTGAGTTTCGGGTTTCTTGCACTGAAGAAAAACTAGCTGAGTTGCTAGAATTTGTGAAAAGGCAAGAAGAAGGAATTCGGGTGGATAGACTTGAAATCAACAGCCGTATGCGCAAGGGCAGCAAGCTTCGGGTAACATTGCGGTTAGCTTCGCTCTTCATAAGAGGTGGCGCAAAAAGGATGTAACCCAATAGAGAGGAAGCGGGGTCCAATGAACAGGACAAGCAAAAAAGAACCATTCCGAGGGACAGCTGCATGGACTTTGGCCTTGTGTGTTTGGGCCTTTGTGCTAGGCCTATCAGGTTGTGCCGGTATGTACGGCCCGCAGACAAAAGGCTTTCCAGAGACGGGAAAACTGACCAAAGTGGATAGATCCAAGATTGCTGAGAAGGCATCTAAGGATACGGCGGTTTCCCGCGAGAGCCCAAAGAAGGTGGGCGTGGGGTCCATTAGCAAAGGACAGCAGCCAGGAGGAGAGACATCATTAACAAAACCACCCGAGTACGTTGGCCTGCCGAGCAGACCAATCAAGTTTTATCAAGAATCAACTCAGGTCACCGACCGCAGGGCCAAGGTAAGACCCAGGGGGGTAAGCAAAGAGCCGAAGGTACATGTTGAGCTCGCCTTCGATAACGCAGACCTCTACGAAGTCCTGGACGCCACTCTCTACGAGCTGTTTAAAGTCAATTACATGATGGACCCGAGCCTTAGGGCGAAGGTAACTTTCCATGTCTCGGGCGATTACACCAAGTCCCAATTTATCAATATCCTGAACAACGTCCTACAGCTCAATAATCTGGCGGTTGTGCGGGGTCCGGGAAACATATATAAGGTTGTGCGTAGGACTGTTAGCGGAGCGGTAGCCAATGCTCCTTTGCAAACAGAAGACACAGGGAAAGCGGTAGGCGATATTACGAGGCTGATTAAGCTGAGGTATATTGCAGCCGGTTCCGCCGCAAAAAACGTAAAGCCCTTTCTTTCCAGTGGCGCCACGATCGTGCAGGACACGGTTAGCAATTCCCTGATTATAACCGATACGCCAGATAACATCACCAAAGCAGCAAGCATTATTGGGGCACTGGACCAGCCCTATTTTTCAGATATTTCCTGGCAGTTGTTCAGGCTTAGAGAGGTGGAGGCGACTAGTGTAGTCGGCGACCTGGAAAAGATGCTGAAAGCCGGGGGATTGTTCAAGAGACCTGGTATCAATGAAGGCTCTTTTCAAATCCTGCCCATCAAGACGATGAATGCGATCTTGGTGGCCAGTAGATGGCCTTCCATCCTAACCCTTGTGGAACAATGGATACAGGCAATGGATCATGCCGACGAGTCTGGCACCAACGTTTATGTCTACTTTGTGCAAAACGGCAGCGCCGCAGAGCTCGCAGATCTTTTAGACCAGGTCTTTGGCGGTGCAACTCCAAAGAAGAAAGGGGAGAGGAAGATAATCGTCAAGCCCCAAGTAAAGGCCCAGGTGGAAAGAATATCCGCCGAGATTTCTGGCGAGGTGCAGATCATCCCCGATGAGACTAACAATGCAATCGTGATAAAGGCCAACAGCCGTGATTACATATTGATCAAGAAGGTTTTGAAAAAGCTGGATATTGTTCCTAGGCAAGTCCTGATCGATGTTTTGGTGGCTGAGGTGTCGCTGACAGGATCGCTGAAATACGGGATAGAGTGGTTTCTCCAGGGGTATAGGGCCAACTATACTATTCAAGGAACGCTGGACAGCGGAGTTGGCAGACCCATCAATACCCCTTTGGGGACAGCGACTGATTTTACCTTGGCGATATATGACCCCTTCGACTTCCTAAGGGGGCTGATATCCGTTCTTGGCACTGAATCACACGTGAATATCCTATCATCTCCCAGTATCTTGGCCGTTGATAACAAGGAGGCGTCAATTGAAGTTGGCGAAGAAGTTCCCATCGTTACGGGCCAAACCACCAGTGCGGTAAGCGGAACCACCATCACCAATACAATCCAATATCGATCCACAGGAATTATCTTGAAGGTCACCCCACACATTAATTCAGGGGGCCTCGTAAAGATGGAGGTTTACCAAGAGGTAAGCGTGAAGGGCGAATTCAATACAGCCTTGTCCAGTTATAGTTTCTTGAACAGAAAAGCAACCACCACCCTGGTTGCTGAGGATGGGCAGACTATCGTTATAGGGGGATTGATGAAGTCCAATGAGTCAAGTTCCGAGGCTGGCATTCCATGGCTGAGGAAGATCCCCATCCTTGGGTACCTCTTTGGCGGGTACAAGAAAGAGGCGAAAAAAACTGAGTTGCTCATTCTGATCACTCCCCATGTGATAAAGAATCGCTCGGAAGCCGATGCTATAACAAAGGAATTTTCCGAAAAGGTTAAGGCCCTGAAAGAGCTTATTAAGATGCCCAAGTCTTTCTGAGGAAGGGGGGAAAGCGGTGAAACCCAAAACTTTACTTGCCCAGACGGTAGCATCTATTTTTATCCTGCTTTTCCCTTCTTACGGTGTGGCACAAGGGCCGCCCATGGTTGAAAAACATATCTTCTCTCCGAGGACCGAAGTCACTGGAAGATACGGGAAAAGGGAGTCATCCAAGACCAACAAGTGGGAGAGGTCCCTTGTATTTACCGGAATAATAATCTCGCCCCGAGGAAAACTTGCACTAATCAAGGAAAAAGACAGGAGTAAGGAGAAATCGCAACTCTATAAAGAAGGGGAAGAAGTCAACGGGATGATAATAAAGGAAATTGGCCCAAATTACATTATCCTTTCAGGAGAAGGGAAGGATGTGCGGTTATCCCTGTACAAGGCTGAAAAGAAACGCCCACGGCCACCCTCCGACCGCCGTATCAGCGAGGGATCTTCACGAAGGCGCAGCACCCTAAAGCGGGGAATACCTCCTTCCGCGCGTCAGAAAAAACGTGTAAACAAGCCTATCCTTCGAAAAGGCACGGTCATACGAAATGGAAAGAAAGGCAGCCACCCTGTGGGCAACTAGCACCCCCTGAGAGGGAGCTTACTTGCACTTACCAAGCCTTTGGCCTTTTACCTTGTAGGTGACCTTATCACCATCATCAATCGCTACTGTGTACTCTCCTTTAACACTGTCCCCACTATAAGTAACCTTGCCGCGGTAGTGGGATTTTTGCTCTCCTATCTGGCACGTAAACTCAAAGACTACGTCTGATCCCTTAATTTTACTGTCCTTGATCTTACAAACCGGGGCCTCTAACACCCTTAGAGGGATCACATTTTTCTCGCTAATGCACATTTCCCAATTGTCAGCCGGTACAGGACTTGGGAGGCCGGGCATGACGACAAACCGCTGAATTTTCCAGAGGCCTAATTTTATGGGGCCAGATGCAGGGCTTGGTTTAGATTGAGTCTTGGTCCGTGCTGCTGCAGGTGCTTTTTGCTTAGGCGCTATTGCCGGGGCACCAGCCGTGGCCTCTTCTATTCTTACCTCCACCTTGCCCAATTTTACTTCTACAAAACAGCTGATGCCTTTACCAAGTTCAAAAACATTCCATGACCGAGAGGCTCCGTCTTTGAGATGAAATTTTTCCTCAAGCACTGCCTTGCTGCCCCTGTAAAAAGATATGTCTCCGAACGAGCTTACTTTATCCCCTGCGTAGTCCTTGATGATAACCCTTGGCCTCTTTGCTTTAGCAAAGCTGAAGGAGCTCAACATCTTGGTTGTACGTGCCTTTATTGTCACTGCTTCAATAATATTTGAAAGTTCGCTCTGGGCCTTGATCCTGGGTGAACGTTTTAAGACCCTGATTACAATTTCGTCGGTGCCTGCTGGCAGCTCTTTGAATCTAGCTGTTGTAAACCCCCCATACTCTCCCAGGTTTTTTATCTTCTTGCCTTTTTTAAAAGCGAAGTATTCAATATGGGCCCACTGATCCCTACTAGGGCCGGGGCTTTCCATTTTGAAAGTAATAGTATGGCCTTTTGGGACCTCTACTCTGACAATATCCCCTTCCTGTAAGACCTTCTCAAAGGGAAGGGTGAGAACAGGGGCGTTTTTTATCTTCTTTAGCCATGCAGGCTTTGTCTTTGGTCTCTTGGACGCCTCTATGTCTGATGGTTTTATTTCCTTGTAGCCGACTGGTATCTGGAATAGGGAAGGATCCAGTTGCTTTTCTTCGATGTTTCTCAGCTCCACCTTAGCAAGCTCTTTTTCCTTGTGGTAAGTAATAATTTTAATCGGGAAATCAAATCTTGCGGCTACCCATGCTATGGAGACCTTTTCCGGGCCAGCAGCGCCTTCAATGGTGTAAACTTCTTTGATACATTTAAAGTTGCCAAGCTTTTCCTCGGATTTTGAAGCAAGCTTGTAGAATTTTTTACTCGCATAAAAATGCGCCTCAAACAGATTGTTTTTCATAAGCACAGCCATTTGCTTGGGAGCGCGCATGTATCCTTTTTCGCTGGGTATGACCATGGTCATGAACGGGTCTTTTCTTTTTATCAGCATATAAACTGGGACACCATTCTGCACAGTATCAAATCTGTAAACCGAATCCTTGAAGTAAAAGGGGCTGACTGTCTTTTTCCCTTTCATTTCCATGACCATCTGCGCAACAAAAGAGGCTGCCAATGCGGAGCAGATATTGGACATAGAAAACAGCAGGGCAATTCCCAATAATACGCCCAATGTTCTAAACTTGTTCTTGCCCATCTTTTCCTCCATTCTTGTGTGAATCGGGGGTTAGGACTGGACACTGTTGAGCGCAGCTTCTTTATTCGTTGAAATGTACGGTTTAAAAATGCCCTTGCCCTTTGAAAGCACAAAGATCCGCCTGTGTCTTGTTTAGTTATCTATGGATTCTCATTTAGAACAAGTGTTGCTTGAATTCAAACAAGTTAACGGGACGGAGCCGTGGGTTTCTATTTGTTTATTCGCTTATCTTTTCGGGTAGGGAAGTACACCAATGAGTCCGAGTGCACTCAACAAAGCAAACAACGAGCCTCAGCCTATTTTTTGGCAAACTCTCTTTCTATTTGTTTCATCCAATCCGCTATTCTTGTGTTTCTGACAAAGTAGTAATACGGACTATAGGGATTAATGTCAAGTACCGGGCTACCATCTATTGCCTCAAATCCTTTGACCATTAGAGTGTTACCCTTTCGTTCGACAAGCTGGACAGCGGTTACAAGGATAGGGTTGGGTCTCACGGGGCTGCATGTAGCGAAAATTCCTAGCAGGGGGAAGTCTTTTCGTCCCATGGGATGAACTTTTACCAGATTGCGGGTTTCTTTATCCGCCATATGCGCCCAGTATAGCACAAGCACATGGGAGAATTCTTCAATACCGTCCAGGATGCCTTCGTACTGGTCCTCGATTATTATTTCAGATATGAGGTTCCTTATCCTGCGCTCCCTTTCTCTGGCAGCTTCATCGATTTGATCTAAACATAGATCGTCTGAATCTCCCGTCAAGCTGGGCTCCTTTAATATCTCCGCGCAACGGCCTTCAAGAACATTGCGGCGCTGTCCTGGAGCTGTGCCTCGTATTTGTCCACTGTAAAGGAAAGATAGGTATGCGCAACCATGGTGGGAAGTGCTAGCACAGATCGTTCGTTTTTATTACTATCTGTTTAGAGTTTGACGAGGGGTCCTTTTTCATCTAGGTGTGCGATCTGGTCGACTTTACCGTCCTTGTCAGTGTCGACTTTGACAAGTTTGGTTTTTGCATGTCCCGACTTAGGTATTATTAGAGCCAACATACATACGAAGAGCACCAAGAATAGTTTGTTCATCTGGTTGCAAGTCACCAACGAACCCAGCTCCCAATAAAAAAACCACGAGTAGGCCTGGACTTCTGTCCAGTTCGCCTTCGTGGCGCAATCCCCGGATAGTTTGTGCTAAGGTTTGGTGGTGGTCCCAACGGGACTCGAACCCGTGTCTTCGGCGTGAGAGGCCGATATCCTAGACCGCTAGACGATGGGACCACGCCAAAGAAAAATGGCTGGGGGACTAGGATTCGAACCTAGGTTAACGGGGCCAGAACCCGTCGTCCTGCCGCTGGACGATCCCCCAGCACCCATCTCTTTAATATTTTGAGTAAAATCGGGGAAAAGTCAAGAGAAAACAAGAAGGAAAGAGCAGTTTTGCGGGCAGGACAATGCAGGGCAAGTGGTTAGCCAACTCTAATGCATCGGACAAAGTGACAATCTGAAGCCCGGCGTAAATCGATTTCCTGTTCACGGCACTGTTTTGCAACCAAGGGACATCTGCCCTGGAATTTGCAGCCGGGTGGCGGATTGATGGGGCTTGGAACATCCCCGGAAAGGGCCTTGAGATCCAGTTTCTGGCCTGGCCTTGGAGCCGCGTCGAAAAGGGCCCTGGTATAGGGATGGAGGGGGTTGGCAAAAAGGGAGTCAGCTTTAGCGTATTCCATGATTTGGCCGAGGTACATCACGGCTACCCAGTCGCTTATGTATCCTACGACATTTAGATCATGAGAGATAAACATATAGGTCAGGTTTAGGTTTTCTTGAAGGTCTTTCAGCAGATTAAGGATTTGTGCTTGAATTGAAACATCAAGGGCTGATACTGGCTCATCGCACAAGATGAGGGATGGGCCCACGCTCAGGGCCCTTGCTATCCCAACCCTTTGCCGCTGGCCCCCGCTGAATTCATGTGGATAGCGGTCCGCTACTTCGGGGCTGAGGCCTGTCATCTTCAACAGCTCTGCAAGCCTTTCCTTTCTTTCGGCTCGGCTCCCCACTCCCGCTACTCGGAGCCCCTCTTCGACCGTCTGTCCCACGGTCATCCTTGGGTTCAAAGACCCAAAAGGGTCTTGAAAAACGATTTGAATTTCCTTGCGCAAGGGCTTTAGCTCTTTTTCTGACAGCGGCGCTATGTCCCTGCCTTTGTAGATAATCTGGCCCGTGTCAGGAACTATGAGCCTTAGGATCAGCCTGGCTACGGTGGACTTCCCACAGCCACTTTCCCCCACAAGGCCCAGGGTTTTCCCTTCCTCTATTTCAAGGTCAATATTATCCACGGCCTTTACCCAGGCCTTGGTTCTCTGCAGGAAACCCCTGCGAACCGGGAAGTATTTCTTGAGTCCTCGGATTTGGAGTAGAGGATGCTGCTGAATGCTTTTAGAGGATTCCAACATTTCGCGTTACCTGTTTCCTTGCCCAAAGTAACTCTTGCAAAACCGCAAACCATGCGCCTAATTAGAGCCAAATACCACAGGACATCGGCTCATGTGCCCTTGACCAAAGTCACACAACTGGGGAAATTCCTTTTTGCAAGAACTCCGTACGAGCTTGCACCTGGGATGAAAAGGGCACCCAGATGGCTTAAAGGCCGGATTCGGCACTGAACCAGGAATGCTATGGAGTCTTTTTCCCCTTTTCTCTCTTCCAGGCAGCGAGGCCAGCAGCCCTCTAGTGTAAGGGTGACATGGATTTGTCATGACCTCTAGCGCGCTGCCCTGTTCCACAACGATACCGGCGTACATCACGAAGATTCGATTTGCTATGGAGGCCACTACCGCCAGGTCATGGGTTATGTAAAGCACCGCCAGGTTCCTTTGGGTTCTCAATTTGTTCAGCAAGCTGAGGATTTGTGCCTGGATAGTAACATCGAGCGCTGTAGTGGGTTCGTCGGCAATTACAAGGTCCGGATTACAGGCAAGGGCCATGGCTATCATAACCCTCTGGCGCTGCCCCCCGCTAAGCTGATGGGGATAATCCGATAGTCTTTCCTCCGGTGAGGCTATGCCCACGGATTCCAGCAGCTGTATACACCTTTCCCTGATTGTCCCCTTCTCAGCTGGTTCATGGGTCTCGATGACCTCGGCTATTTGGTCGCCTATACTGAACACAGGATTGAGGGAGGTCAAAGGTTCTTGAAAGACCATGCCTATTTTCTTTCCGCGGATCCGCCGAAGGCTTTCTTCATCTAGTTGAAGTAGGTCCCTGCCCTCGAACAAGATTCTCCCTCCCTTGATTTCGCCCGGAGGACAGGGTACCAGGCCCAGAATAGATAGGGCGGATACAGTCTTACCACAACCGGACTCCCCAACAATGCATACACACTCACCCCTCTGGAGATCATAGGACACCCCGTCCACCGCCCTTGCAATTCCATCGGGTCCGCGGAAGTAGACCCTGAGATCCTGAACTGAGAGCAGAGGATTATGGCTTTTCATAAAGACCTCTCCCTAAGCCTGGGATTGAGGATGTCTCTGAGCCCCTCTCCAAAGAGGTTGAAAGCCAGCACGACGATCAGTATGGCGATCCCAGGAATGAAGGTTAGCCAGGGTGCGTCAAAAATAAATCTCTTTCCATCTGAGAGGATGTTCCCCCAGGTAGCGTGAGGGGGAGGAACCCCAAAACCAAGAAAACTGAGGCCCGCTTCGGTGAGGATTGCCGAAGCGATTCCGATTGTGGCCGATACAAGTACTGGTCCTATTGCATTAGGCATCATGTGGCGGAATATTATGCGAAGATCTCTCAACCCAAGGGCCTTGGCAGCCATTACGAAATCTTGCTCCCGCAGGGCCAGAAACTCCGCCCTTACAAAGCGTGCGGCTCCCATCCAACTGGTTAGCCCGATTACGATCATAATATTGTACATACTGGCGGGAAGCAGCGCCACTACGGTCAGGATCAAGAAGAAGCTGGGAAAGCAAAGCATGATGTCAACTATGCGCATGATGAGGGTATCGATGGACATTACGGGAAGATAAAACCCCGGGGTCTTCTTTACATAAAGGTAGAAAGCCACAGCAGAGGCGGTGATAGAGCATAGAAAAAATAATTGAAGGTTTAAATACAAGCAAATTCCGGCCACGATTGCCAAAGAAAGCGAAACAATGTGCCCTGACCTCACAAAGGCATTTCCGTAATAGCCCGCCAGCCCACCCATGAAAATGCCTATAAGCACTGAAATTCCGACTGCTACAAACCCGACGGTCAAAGAGACCCACGCACCCTGAAGCATACGGGAAAACACATCTCTTCCGAGGTCATCAGTGCCGAAGAGGTACATCCCAAGCCTAGGGATTTGCTCTGGGGTCAAGATTTCCACCCTTGGCTTGGAAAGAGGAGGACGCAGTTTCTCTTGAAGCCTTACCATTGAGGGATCAAAGATGGGATGGGTTCCAGAAGTGAGGAAAAGACCCAGCACAGCAATTATGAAGAAGGTCAAGAATATTGCGAGCCCCATAAATGCCAACCTGTTTGCCCTGAGCATATTCCAGGACTCTCTAATCTTGCTCTTCTTTGGAGCCATTGGTGCCTGCAAATCTTCAGCCAAAGTATATGTAGAGGTTGAGTCTTGCATTATAGCCTTATCCTGGGATCAGCCACCATATAAAGAATGTCAGAGATAAATGTTCCAGCAAGCACCAGCACTGCCGAGACAAAGTTAACCGTCAGTATTACGGGATAGTCTCGAGCCAGGATGGCCTCATAAGCCATCCGTCCCATTCCGGGCCATGAAAAGATTGATTCAATTATTACTGAGCCGCCTATAAGGCCGGGTAGGATTAGTCCGAACATAGTGACAAACGGAAGCAGTGCGTTTCTAAGTGCATGTTTGTAATGCACCTGGTCAGGGTGGAGTCCCTTGGCAACAGCGGTGCGTATGTACTCCTGCCTCTCCACCTCAAGCATTTGGCTGCGCACATAGCGCGATAACACAGCAATTCCACCTGTTGCCCCCAGCACTGAAGGAAGAAGCAGGTGCCAAACCCTGTCCATGACCATGGGCGGCCATGATGCATCCCCGAGACCGAAGGTCTCCATCCCTATTACGGGGACATGAAATCGTGTGACTACAAATATTATGAGGACGTACGCAAAAAAGAAACCCGGAATGGATATAAGAAGATAAGAGAAAAACGTTACAGTACGATCATAGACTCCCCCGCGATAAATGGCTGAACGTATTCCTAATGGGAAGGATAATGTCCACGTGAGCAAGGTTCCCACAATAAAGAGTGGAAGGCTGTTGAGAAACCGCTCCCATATCTTCTGAAGCACAGGACGGTTGTCTTTCCAGGAAACGATCTTGCCCGTAAAAAGATCTCGGTAGAAGTAAAGATATTGATCGTAGAGCGGTTCGTCTAGGTGGAATGCCTTGCGGAACCGCTCCACAAGCTCGGGAGTAAATTTTGGATTCAATGGATTGACCTGGCTGGGTTTGCCAGGTGCAAGGTGAATGATGAGAAAAGAGACAATAGATACAAAGAAGAGTGTTACGGTCTTTTGGACAATGCTTCTGCCTATGAAAGATAGCATGGTTGAAAAACCTCTGCAGCACTTGGTTCAAGTTCCTACCCTAATGGCCTAACCTCCTGGACTGAAATTAGGCACACGAGGCAGTTTGATCCACTTGTTGAAGTAAAAGGTATAGTCTCCAGTCTTTGTTGGAGTGATTTTCCTGTAAACCACCTGCCCGTTTTTATCCACATCCTTTATCACTATCCGTTTGTCTAACACCGCAGTCCACTTGTTGACGTAAAGGAACGTATATGGCTGCTCCCTAGCGATGATCTGATGTAGCTTGTGGCAGTATTCTACTTGTTTGTCGTGATCATACTCCTGGCGAATCTTGATTATGAGGTCATCGGCCTGCTTGTTTTTAAAGCCCACGAAATTGAGCTGATAAGAATGGGTCTGGCTTGAATGCCAAATCTGGTAAAGATCCGGCTCAATTCCCATTTGCCAACCGAGGATCACGGCATCGAAATCGTGCTTGTCTATTCTCTCCTGAATAAAGACCGACCACTCAAGGACGTCCGTCCGCACATCAATGCCGATCCTTTTCCACGCATCCTGCGCAATGGCGAGGATGGCCTTGCGTAGGTCATTCCCGCTGTTTGTTATGAGCGTGAATTGGAACTTTTTCCCATCCTTTTCCAGCCAGCCTTGTTTGTTCCTTTTCCATCCCGCCTCTTCGAGCAATCTCAGGGCACCGTCGGGATCGTAGGGAACCGGCTTGATACCATGGTTGTAATAATCGGTCTGTTTGACAAAAGGACCGGTTATCCTTTCTCCTTGACCATAAAGGACGTATCTAATTATCTCGTCCACATTGATGGCCATGCCAAGAGCCAGGCGCACGCGCCTGTCTTTGAACAGATCACGCCTCATGTTATAGCCGATGTAAGTATAGCCGAAAGAGAGACCCGAGAAGCTTTGGAAGCGAGGGTCGTTTTTGAGCCTGGCCACTTGATGAGGCTGTACGCTGTAACTGTCTACTGTGCCGGCATAAAACTCCATCTCTTGCGTAAGCAGGTCAGGTATAATCCTGAACACGTATTGCTTGTAATTGGGCGGACCCTCCCAGTACCCTTCAAAACGATCCAGGATAATGTATCTGTCTGATTTCCATTCCTTGAAAACGAAAGGGCCGCAGCCTATAGGGTGCCGATTAAACTCGCTCTGGCGGATGGAGAAAGTCTCGGGATCCATGCCGCGGCGGATGGCTTCTTTTGTTAAGGCCTGCTTGTTAAGGAGGTGTTCGGGCAGAATGCCCATACTCCAGGTGCCCAGCGCCGGAGAATAGAGTCTCTTATATATTACTTTTACGGTGAGTGGGTCTGTTATAACCACTTGTTTGACAGGTTCGTAATCAGATATTCTAGGGGAAAGATTCTTCGGGTCCATGATGGCTTCATAGGTAAACTTAACATCCTTGGCTGTAAAGGGATGGCCGTCATGAAACACGACCCCTGGCCGCAGATGAAATACAATAACAGGGTTGTGCTCGGTGGCCGGTAAGAGCTTTCGGGCAAGATCTTTAAGGTGGGCTCTACCAATGTCTAGATCTGTTGACACATACTTCCAGCCAGGGAATGAGGAAAAATAATCTTTGCCCAGTATGAGCTTTAGGTTCTTGAACAAATCCTGGTCTACCCTTTGAAGTACCAGCTTAATGCGGGGGGGAGCACTCACCGTGGCCTTTATTTCCCTGCCCCCGATGCTCACTATGGTCTTGAACTTGTGTGGTGGCAATATATTGATTTCTTTGATCAGTTCCAATGATGCTTGAAGGTTGGCAGGATTGTGGGCGGAACTTTTGCGGGCTTGAAGCAATGAAAGGATCTCACCGGGCATAATACGGCCTGAGCCCGGAATCTTTGCCTCATCATTCACGTAAAAGTATGCCTCTTCATAAATTTCCCACGATTTTGCAAGCCTCCCCCTGAAACGTAGGTTTTCATCCCTGTCTATTAAGCCTTCGAATACCAGAGATTCTATCTGGCTGCTGGCTGAATCTGCAGACAGTATAGGATTGAGGAGGCTGGCATCGCCGATTGAGGCGGTAATAAATTGTACAAGGCGTTGGGGGTTTCCCTTTGTTTGGTCCTCGTAAGTTGGGACCCAAAAATAGGATTGTAGCAAGAACAGGACAAGGACAGAAGGTATAATAAGCAGAAGGCGCTTGATCGTCATTTTTGCGGGCTAGCTGAGTTTTATTTTAGACCCTTCCATGCCGGGGTCAATTTTTCATTAGGGCGTTCTAACAACAGGCCTTGTGACTTTTCAGCCTTGCTTTCCCCCGGTTTCATGTGCCCATGTGCCAGGAGGCCAGGTACTTGCGCTGCTCGTCCGTAAGGGTATCAATTTTAACACCTAGGGAGTCGAGTTTTAGCTTGGCTATTTGCCGGTCGATTTCCTCGGGCACAGGATATACCTTGTTGTCCATTTGTGCATGGTTTTTTGCCATGTATTCAGCAGACAAGGCCTGGTTTGCAAAACTCATGTCCATTACGCTGGAAGGATGTCCTTCTGCTGCGGCAAGATTTATTAGGCGGCCTTCTCCCAATAAATATATTCTCTTACCGTTTGTAAGGGTATATTCTTCAACATACTCGCGGATCTTTCGTTGCGATACGGAGTGCTCCTTAAGCCCTGGGATATCTAGTTCCACATCAAAATGTCCGGAATTGGCTATCATGGCCCCGTCTTTCATCTGCAGAAAGTGTTCTACCCTGATCACATTAATGTCACCTGTAAGTGTACAGAAGAAATCACCCAAAGGTGCTGCCTCGGCAATGGGCATGACCCTGTAGCCGTCCATTACCGCTTCCAAAGCGCGGAGAGGATCCACCTCGCAAACAATCACGTGTGCACCATGGCCCTTGGCCCTGGCAGCGACTCCTCTTCCGCACCAACCATAGCCACTTACAACAAAAGTGCTTCCAGCGAGTAAACGGTTTGTAGCGCGTATAATCCCATCAATAGTGCTTTGCCCAGTTCCGTAACGATTATCAAATAGGTGTTTTGTGTCGGCATCATTGACGGAGATAACGGGAAACTGCAGCACTCCGTCTCTTTCCATGCTTCTCAGTCGAATCACGCCGGTTGTGGTTTCTTCCGTGCCTCCCATTACATTGGACAAGAAAGTTTTTCTCTCTTCAGGGGGCAGTGCCTTGCCCCATTCGGCGACTGAGGGCTCCAAGTCGTCCCACCTTTCCAAAGCTATGAAATGGGTGGAGCTGACCAGGTCCGCCCCATCATCCATAGTCAGGTGGGGCTTATGTTTCAACGCTGAGAGAATATGACTGTAATAGGTCTTGTGATCCTCGCCTTTAACGGCGTAAACTGGTATTTCGTGGTCAGCAACCAAGGCGGCTGCAACGTCATCCTGAGTGGAAAGGGGATTCGACGCACACAACACCACCTCTGCACCCCCTGCCTTCAAAGTCGTGACCAAAGCCGCCGTTTCGGTTGTGACATGAAGGCATGCTGAGAGGCGAAGCCCTTGGAGAGGTTTTTCTTTTGAGAAGCGTTCCTTTATCTTGTGAAGCACAGGCATGCTGAGTGCCGCCCATTCAATTCTTAGCCGTCCCTCATCAGCGAGTGTCATGTCCTTGATATCATAATCCATAGCTTAGCTCCTTATTGTCTAGTGCTACTTTACTGCCCTTTTCAGGTCTTCTACCAGATCGGTTTTTTCCCAGGTAAATTCCGGAAGTTCCCTGCCAAAGTGCCCATAGTTAGCGGTTTTTCTGTAAATAGGGCGGAGCAAATCCAGCCTCTCTATTATTGCTGCGGGGCGAAGGTCAAAGTTTTCCAGAACAATCCTCGTAAGCTCCTGGCTGGATACCACCCCGGTGCTATATGCCCCGACCATTACTGAGACCGGCTGCGCACGACCTATGGTATAAGCTACCTGGATCTCACATTTCTGTGCCAGGCCCGCGGCAACTATGTTTTTGGCAATGTAACGGCACATGTAGGAGGCACTCCTGTCCACCTTTGTTGGGTCTTTGCCGGAAAAGGCGCCGCCTCCGTGGTACCCGAATCCACCATAAGTATCCATGATTATCTTTCGGCCCGTAAGGCCACAGTCTCCCAACGGGCCGCCTACCACAAATCGACCAGTGGTGTTGATAAAATACTGGGTTTTGTCATCTAGCATGTCAGCGGGTATTACTTCCTGGACAACCTCTTCTATGATAGCATCCCTAATGGTTTCGTAGCTTACATCCGGGTCATGCTGTGCGGCAATAACCACTGTATGCACTCTGACGGGTTTACCGTCAATATATTCCACTGTAACTTGGCTTTTCCCGTCAGGCCTTAACCAAGGTAGCTTTTCTGACTTCCTCACGTGGGCAAGCCGCCTTGTCAGGCCATGGGCTAGGTAAATGGGCATGGGCATGAGGGTGGGGGTGTCTGAACATGCGTAGCCGAACATGAGGCCTTGGTCCCCTGCCCCTTGTTCCTTGAAAAGGCCTCTGCCGTTTACACCGATGGCAATATCAGGGGATTGTTTGTCAATGCTGGTTAGGACTGCGCAGGTCTGCCAATCAAAGCCCATGGATGAATTGTTATACCCTATGTCCTTGATGGTTTCCCGGACCACATCGGGCATATCCACATAGGCATCTGTTGTTATTTCTCCTGCTATGATAGCCATCCCTGTTGTCACCAGGGTTTCACAGGCTACCCTGGCGTGCCTGTCCTGTTCCAGTATCTTGTCCAGGATATGGTCGGAGATTTGATCTGCGATTTTGTCTGGGTGACCCTCTGTCACGGATTCTGACGTAAATAGAAAGTTAGATGATTTCATATGTAAACTCCTTTCGGATAATGTAAATTGTGTTCAGCCTACTTTTTCTCAAGTATACAATTGTCAATAAGCCTCGTATTGCCTACCTTTACAGCAAGGGCTAGAAGGGCCTTTTCTCCGATGGTTTCTATTTCCTCAAGGGTGACGGGATCACAAATACTGACATAATCAATCTCAGTGAAAGGATGACTTTTTATCAGGCCTTCGATAGCCTTTTTGATTTCAGAGGCACGCTGCTGTCCCTCACCAACCATTTTGGAAGCTAGGTCCAAAGATTTTTTAAGGGAAAGGGCAGAAGGCCTTTGTTCTTTCGTGAGGTACGCATTGCGCGAACTCATGGCAAGCCCGTCGGTTTCCCTTACGGTCGGAACACCAATGATTTGAATATCCATGTCTAGGTCCATTACCATTCTACTAATAATAGCTAATTGCTGGTAGTCCTTTTGGCCGAAGATGGCGATATGGGGCTTGGTAATGTTGAATAATTTGCAAACCACGGTTGCGACCCCATCAAAATGCCCCGGCCTTGAGAGGCCACACAGGTGGTGGCTTAGTTTACTCACCTTTACCGTGGTTTGGAACCCGTTGGGATACATCTCTTCCACAGGGGGCATGAAAACAATGTCTACTCCAACCTTTCTGGCCTTTTCGAGATCCCCCTCCGGGTCCCTGGGATAGCGTTCAAAATCCTCGGAAGGGCCGAACTGTCTGGGATTAACAAAGATGCTGATTATCAATTTATCGGCGTGTTTTTTGCCCACCCTCATTAATTCCAGGTGGGCCTCGTGAAGATACCCCATCGTGGGCACCAACGCGATCGTTTGCCCTGCCCGTCGTAAGGCATCAGCAGTTACTTGCATTTCTCGTACTGTCTCTATTACATACATCTCAGTTGGACCCCGTCTTATTCCTTGAGCTGAGAGGTATGTAGTACTGGGTTCCAGTGCCCATTCCATCTATCTCTCTTATAAGATCGTCCAAGTCTTCTGGTATGTGAACAAAGTCGATATCAGAGGCGTCCACAACCAGGAGTGGCGAATCAGAGTAATGGAAAAAAAATTCATTGAACGCCTGGTTTATTGTATCTAGGTATTCCCAACTTAGGCCCTTTTCATATTTCCGCCCGCGCATCTTTATGCGCTCCATCAGGACTTCGGTGCGGGCTTGGAGAAAGATGACCAGGTCAGGGTTTGGTATACGTTGTTCCAGAATTTGAAAGATCTGGTCGTAGAGCCAGAATTCGTTTTCATCCAAGTTTACGCCGGCAAAAAGACGGTCTTTCTGGAAGAGGTAGTCAGCAATAACCACCTTTCTAAAAAGGTTCATTTGAACAATTTCGCTACAATGTTGGAACCTTCTCAGAAGAAAGAAAAGCTGAGTCTGAAATCTAAATTTCTGTGGGTTCTTGTAAAACTCGGGCAAAAACGGATTGTCTTCTGTCTTCTCAAGAACAGCTACTCCTTTTAGTCGTTCCGAAAGCAAAGAGGCAAGGCTGGTCTTCCCAACTCCCAAAGGGCCTTCCACTGCTATATATGAATAACTAGGCCTCTTGCTCATGTGCTTCGCTTTCTCGGGGTAATTACATCAAGCCATTAAGGCTAACATCTCAGCCCCCTGCTGTCAACAACAGGGCCTGTGCTAGACATATGTATTCATCAACTCCCAGGGTTTCGGCCCTTCTTGCGGGGTCGATGCCGCAGGAAATAAGGGCCCTTAGGATAGTCCGCTTTTCCCAGTTTTGCGGGGCTCCCATGAGTGCGTTTATGAGGGTCTTGCGCCTGTGAAGAAAAGCCGGTTTTACAACCTTCCTTAGCTGTTCATCACTTATCGGGCGCTGGGGCCAAGGTTGATTAAAATCGAGCTCAAGAACCATTGATTCCACCTTGGGCCTGGGATAAAAGGAACCACTTGATACTTTGAATAATTTCCTCGCCTTTGCCCTGTAACGGACCATTACAGTAATGGCTCCGTAGGACTTTACACCGGGCTGAGAAATAAGCCTTTGAGCGAACTCCTGTTGGAACATCAGAACCGCCCGATCCATACAGGTGTGGTTGGCAAGCAGCCTTATCACCAGGGGTGAAGAGATGTTATAGGGAAGGTTGCCAAGAACGATAATCTTTTGCCCAAAAAGGGGCTTTAACCCCCTTAAATCGAACCTAAGGATATCATCGTGAATAAGCGTGACATTAGTGATTCGGTCTTTGTAAAGTCTTTCCTTTAACCGGGAAAAGAGCTCCTTATCTTTCTCTATTGCAACCACGTGCCTGGTGCTTTTGGCCAACGGCATGGTAAGTGCTCCCAGCCCGGGGCCGATCTCAAGGACAGTATCAGAAGTCGAAAGCCTTGCTGACCTGATCATCTTGTGCGCAATGGATGTGTTAACTAAAAAGCACTGGCCCAGCTTCTTTTTGGCCCGAATCATTGTATTTCCTTTACTCCACTAGTTTGATGACTTGGCTCCAATTTTTCAGTGGCAGTTACGGTATTTGCTGTAAACCCATGCGGCTTTTCCTGTTCTCTCTTGTTTTTTTGGCTTTTTTGAAGAAGAACAAGAAAACGAAGTAAGATATGGGGGACGCGATCATTCCGATCAAGGCGCCGCCTATTACGAATGCGAAACTAAAGAGGCTTCCAGTCTGCAAAATTGTTTCGGCCACCTTAATGAATGAATGCGTTTCATGCATGGTGCTGACAATGCTTGCAAACAACTCCCTGTGTTCTGGTAGGCCAAGGACAACAGCACCTATCTTATATGAGTAGTAATACAGGAAATACCAGTCGAGAGGATTGCTGACCCATGTGCCAATAGCGGCAGTAATCTTGCTGGACTTGAAGCAAAAGGCCAGTGTCACCGCAACAACCGTCTGAAAAGGGATTATGGGAAGGCAGCCTACGAATACGCCCACTGCTATTCCCATGGCAAGTTGTTCAGGTTCGCCTTTCAGTCTACGGAGCTGTAGATATCTGTACTTTATGGATCTCCGGATGTCCAAATTCTCCGAACCCCCTGAATTGTCTGGCAGTTTGCCTTTCAACCCTTTGACAGCAAGAAATTTCGCATGGCTGGCTGAAGCCAGGCCGTGATGCCACTAAATTCTACTTCATTTCGTCCGGAATAGCCACCGGTTCGACAAGTGTTCACCCGGCATGGCCGGTTAAAGCATCAGTCCCGGCTGGTGGAAGGACTCTGCAGTTCATCTATGGGAAAGCGAGACCTTACGTCTATTGTGTACCCGGCTACTTGGCCTTTCTTAAGCATGTGATACCCCGCCACTGCGATCATAGCACCATTGTCAGTACAGTATTGTGGCCTGGGCCACATTACAGTCACGCCTCTTTGTTGAGCGGCCTCGAGGAATCTTTGCCTGAGCCTGGAATTGCATGCGACACCCCCCGCAATACAAACGTGACTGCAGCCCGTCATTTCCTGGGCCAACATGGTTTTTCCCACCAATACATCTATAACCGATTCTTGAAATGATGCCACGATGTCGTTGATGGTAATACCTTTGTCTTGGCTGCGCCATTTTTTAACGAACAAGGCAACAGCTGTCTTTAGCCCGCTAAAACTGAAGTCCAGTGAGTTTTTCGACATATAGGCCCTGGGAAATGAGATTTTCGTGGGATCGCCTTTTTTTGCCATTTCATCAATTACCGGGCCGCCCGGGTACCCCAGGCCCAACAGCTTTGCCACCTTGTCAAACGCCTCTCCTGCAGCATCATCTAAGGTGCGACCGAGCGGACGGTATTGGCCAAAATCCAGGACATGGTACAAGTTGGTATGCCCCCCTGATACCGTGAGGCAAACGAAGGGAAATGGCGGGGGAGAGTCCTCAAGGAAAATAGACAAGATATGGCCTTCGAGATGGTTTACTCCCACATACGGTATACCAGCGGCGTATGATAATGCCTTAGTGTAATAAAGGCCCACAAGGAGCGAGCCTATGAGACCCGGCCCTACAGTCACTGCAAGGCCGTTGATTTCATTCAGGTCCATGTTGGCCTTTTTCAGGGATTGTTGAACAACGGGCAATATGTTTCGGATATGTTCCCTTGAAGCAAGCTCTGGTACAACACCACCATGGGGGTGGTGAAGTTTTATTTGTGAATGGACAACACTGCACAGTGCTTGTCTACCGTCTTTTACAATGGCCGCAGATGTGTCGTCACATGAAGTGTCTATTCCAAGTACATACATTAGCAGTCAAGGGTGGTATGCGCAAAAGATTCAATATTTGAG
>QMLZ01000008.1 GCA_003646995.1 Deltaproteobacteria bacterium
AACATCGTGGACGTGACTCTCGCGAAGGCCTGCACTGGAGATACGAATGAATTTCGCCTTGGTTTGTAGCTCCTCAATATTGGCACACCCTAGGTATCCCATTCCTGCCCTGAGCCCTCCAATCAATTGATAAATTGTATCGGCAAGGGGGCCTCTATACGGTACTCGTCCCACAATCCCTTCTGGTACGAGCTTTTCTTCGGTAATGGCATCTTCCTGGAAATACCTATCCTTACTTCCCTCTCTCATGGCTTCCAAAGAACCCATACCACGGTAGACCTTATATGTGCGACCTTGGAACAGGATGGTTTCACCCGGGCTCTCTTCGGTACCTGCAAACAGACTTCCTATCATCACGGTGTTGGCCCCACCTGCGATCGCCTTTGTGATGTCACCTGAATACTTAATCCCACCATCAGCAATAATAGGGACACCATAACTCGAAGCCTCCTTGGCGCAGTCCATAATAGCGGTCATCTGGGGGACCCCTACGCCTGCAACAACTCTGGTTGTGCATATGGAGCCCGGTCCCACCCCAACCTTCACCGCATCCGCCCCCGCCTCTATCAAGGCACGTGTCCCCTCGGCCGTGGCCACGTTGCCTGCCACACATTCGAGATCAGGATAAGCACTCTTTATTTCTTCTACCGCCTTGATTACTCCCGCAGAGTGTCCGTGAGCCGTGTCCACCACGATCACATCCACGTCTGCTTCCCTAAGTGCTGCTACCCGCTCTTTCATATCAGGACCTATCCCGACAGCTGCTCCTACCCGAAGCCGCCCGAGATCATCCTTGCAGGAATTGGGATATTTTCTTATTTTCTCAATGTCCTTTATGGTGATAAGCCCCTTGAGTCTACCCTCTTCGTCCACTACCAATAGTTTTTCTATCCTCCTAGCATGAAGGATGGCCTTGGACTCTTCCAAGGTGATTCCGACCTTTGCCGTGGCGAGATTCTCTTTTGTCATAACAGCCTCGACTTTTTGGTCCAGATCGGTTTCAAACCTTAAATCCCTGTTAGTAATAATACCGACAAGATTCTCACCCTTGACTACCGGCACCCCGGAAATCCTGTACCTCTTCATGATTTCCAGAACCTCTCGAATCTTTTGCTCAGGCTCCACTGTAATGGGATCAACGATCATCCCACTCTCAGATTTCTTGACTTTTTCCACCTCAAGCGCCTGGCGCTCGACGCTCATGTTCTTATGTATGAATCCTATACCCCCTTGCCTGGCCATTGTTATAGCGGTTTCAGCTTCGGTGACAGTGTCCATTGCAGCACTCACAATGGGGATGTTGAGGCTGATGTTCTTTGAAAGTCTGGTTTTGACTTCAACATGTGCCGGAAGGACCGCCGAGTAGCCAGGTACCAGCAATAAGTCATCAAAAGTCAGACCCTCCTTGAATTTGTATGTCTCCATATCCTTGCTCCTAGGCATTATTTTTCCCAGTGATTCGTTTTATCAGCAAGCCTTCCAGTATATCGGAGAGGCTTACCGTTAGTTGCGAGGCTTGTAGTTGGTCCAATATCAAAAGAACGCAAAGTGTTCCTGCAATAATCACATCTGCACGACTTCTGTCAAGTCCCGGAAGCCTTGACCTTTGAGAGGATTCAAGTTGTTTTATCCTATCAAAAATCTCTCGTATCTGAGAAGCACTTATTCTTATCCCATTGAGCCGTTCCGGTTTGAGGTCTTTCAGGCTTAGGTTCCGGGACATTGCAGCAATCGAGGTAACCGTCCCCCCTGTTCCTATCACGGTCCCCTGCTGCTTGGCTGCATAGACCCGGCAGGGAATTTCGTGCAATATCTCCCTGATGGCCTTTTGAGCAGCGGTTATCTCATTGGCACTAGGGGGGTCATTTGTAAAAAAGAGCCGGGTAAGCACTGCGGCTCCCACGGGAAGGGAAAATACGTATCCTTTTTGCGGCCTCTTCTCTTGGCAAAAAAACTCCGTTGTTCCCCCTCCAAGGTCAAACACCACAAGGGGCGGCTCTAAATCACTAAGCGCACTCAACACTGCCTTTGCTGTTAAAATTGCTTCTTGGTAGCCTGAAATTATTTCCAGCTCTAGCCCTGTTTCCTTGTAAACCCGGAGTGCAAGTTCTTTGTTGTTGCTAGCTTTGCGAATCACCCCAGTGGCTGCTATGAACGTCTCCTCCGCCCCATACTGCAAGGCCTGGGCATGAAGCCGTTTCAATGCCTGAATTATTCGTAACTGTGCTTCGTCGCTCAACGTCCCGGTCTGCAAAAAACACTTGTCTTCCCCTACTCGAGTGTAGATGCGTTCCCTAACAATGGGTTCGATACTATTGCCGTCTTTGAGTTTGGCAACAAGAAGTCGAGCAGTATAGCTGCCGATATCCATGGAAGCTGCTATAGTCACTTCCGACCTTCTTTTCATTTGTTTTGTGGTAACTTGGCCCTTGACCGCATAACGACGAACAGTGAAGCCAACTCTTCGCATCCAATTATCCTTGCAGTTCCAAAATATAGCAGTGCCCCGATCACGACCATTACCGCAACATCTATTAACAAATAGGCAGTACCTTTGAAGATGAACACAGCGGCATATGTGTGCTGGATCCAAAAAAGAAAAGCACCCATTGTTCCGGCTGCAATTAAGCTTTTGCCACTGGAAGTAATTACAGGTCGCAGTGAAACGCCCGGAGCCTTTTTCTTCAGTGCGATAACAAGCAATAGAAACTGCAAGCCGGAGGCACCGGACAGCGCCAGTGCAAGCCCAGCGTGTTTCATCGGTCCCATCAGTAGCAGACTCAGCATCAGATTTGCAAAAAGTGCACAAATTGCTACAATAACCGGTGTTCTCGTGTCCTGCATTGCATAAAATGCCGACACCATGATCCTTATCCCTGAAAAGGCCCACAAGCCTACTGAGTAAAAAACCAATGCGCTGTAGGTCATCGAGGCCGCATGAGCGCCGAATGCACCCCTTTGGTAAATCAACCGGACGATGGGCTCGCCAAGTACTAAGAGCCCAACAAGTGAGGGGATGGTGATAAAAAATACCATCCTCAAAGAATGCGATAGTGTCTGGGAAAATTCCTTTAAATTGTTTAGTGCCATGTGTTGGGAAAGGGTAGGTAGTGCGGCCGTACTCATGGCTATGCCAAAGATTCCCAGAGGGAATTGAACTATTCGGTCCGCATAGTAGAGCCAAGAAATACTCCCTTCTGGAAGAAAGGAGGCAAGGAGGGTTCCCATAAATTGGTTCAACTGATAGACCGCCGATCCAAACACGGCCGGTATCATCAAAATCCCGATCCGCTTTAAGGCAGGATGGCCTGGATTCCACTTAGGCGCCAGGTTCAGGCCCTCCTTTTTAGCCCACGGTACCTGCAATAGGACTTGAAGAATGCCCCCTATGATCACTCCTATGGCAACACCCATGATGGGGTTTTTCAAGTGTGGCGATATCAACACAGCGCCAGCTATGATGCCGATGTTGAGAAATATGGGTGCCGCGGCAGGGGCAGCAAAACGTTTTAGGGAATTCAAGACACCCATAAAAAACGCCACGATGCTGATAAGCAAGATATAGGGAAATGTAATACGGGTCAGAAAGACGGTCAGTTCGTACTTGGCACCAGATCCACCAAAGCCGAACGCTTGAACCCTGACGATCCATGGAGCGAACAGCACGCCAGCAACCGAGACGACTACCAATATGACGGAAAGAATGGTCAATGTGGTCCTAGCCAGATCCAAGGCCTCGGCCTTACTCTTCGTATTGAGATATTCGGTGAAAACAGGGATAAAAGCTATTGTCAGGGAGCCTTCTGCAAAAAGCCTTCTGAGTAGATTAGGGATCCTGAAGGCCACGAAAAAGGCATCAGCTACCATACCTGAGCCAAAAAGCGCGGCAATAACCATATCTCGAACCAGGCCAAGGATCCGGCTCAAAAAGGTGAAGAACGCAACAGTACCCGCTGCCCTTGTCACCTGCTCGCGTTTTTCATACGCTCCGTAATCGTGTATTTTGCGCATTGTGGTTGACTTCCTCCACTGAAAATGCTATAAAAATAAATTTACATATCGAGATTAGAAGTGGGAGGATAGAGTTTTGGCAAATCACAAATCCGCTATAAAAAGAGCCAGGCAAAACAAGGTTAGGAGGCTTCGAAATAAGAGTTACAGAACCAGGGTGAAAAATGTCTCAAAAGAAGTTAGGGCCGCTGTTATGGAAAACTCCCTTGAAGTAGCTCAGGAAAAGCTCAAAAAGGCCGTTTCCATTATTCAGAAAACTGCCTCGAAGGGTGTTATCCACAAAAATACCGCCGCCAGGAAAATATCCAGGCTTTATCGCCTCGTAAACCAGATCTCCTCTTGAGCCTTCTCTCTGCATAGCGATACAATTAAGTAATCTAAGGTAATGTCCCCTCGAGAGCCTGACTTGAGTGCCGAGTCAGCCATGTAAAGGCTCTCGAGAAATTTCCTTAACTCATCCCGTGTCCACTCATCTGCCTGATTTATCAGTTTCCTGGCAATAAATGGGGGAATCCCAAGGGCTTCAGGAATATTCGCCTCCTTTCCTTCCCCTTTCATGGACTTAACCTGCCACAGAAGCCGTAACTGCCTGTTCAGCATACCAACTACTGCCAAGACAGAATCTTTTCCCTCTTGGGCAAGGAGCTCGTGTAAGACTCTTAGTGCCCCGGGACAGTCCTTCTCGGTGACACTCTCAACTAGCTCGAATATGCTGTGGGCCCTTGTCTTCGAGGCCATCTCCCGCACTTCAGCAATGCCTACTGCCGAGTCGCCGTATCGTATGGACAGTTTTTCCAGTTCTGCATGTAACTCCATCAAACTGTTTCCGACTATCTGATGAAGGTATGCACAAGCCTGAGGCGAGATATTTAGTTCCATGTCCTTAGCCATGGAACGCAGCCAGGGAACAACGCGGTTTTCTTTCAAGGGGGCAAAATAAACAGAATATCCAGCTTTTCTTATGGAGGAAAGAAGAGGTCCGTGAAATTCCGCTGAGGAAGTTACGAAAAGAAGAAAAGTACTGGTCACGGGAGCGTCCAAATAAGGCAAAAACTTCTCCTGATCTTTCTTCTTGTAAGACTCGGTCCTCCTTACTATCACCACCCTCCGCTCGGACATGAAAGGAAGGGATCGTGCAGCCTCCAGCACCTCCTCTGGTGTTGACTCGTCGGCATAAAAGATTTGGAGATTGAATTCTGCTGTGGCAGATTCAAGTAAACTGCGCTTGAGTTTACTAATGAGGTTCTCTTTAAGAAATTCACTAGGCCCGTAAAACAAGGAATAAGGGGGGAGCTTGGATGCTTCCAAATTCGTCAAGATTATTTCTGGACTCAGGTCTCTGCCCATCAGAAGATATCCGCTGTCTTCAGATATATCCTTTTGGCGAGTAGCCCGGCGATCTCCATAAGGGCCATTCTCTCTCGGTATTGATTTTCCAAGGGATCATCACTCACCGCATAAGAGGACTTCTCCTCCAGGTCTTCTGCCTCCCACAACACTTCCCCTGTCCTACGGTTGATCATTTTCACACTCATTCTAACCCTTATCCGCCTTAAGTTTGTGGTCTCGTAAGCGACTGTCTCCCCACTAACCTCGGTTTTCTGAATATTGTAACTGAGAGGGGACGTGTCGATGCGTTTTATTTTCCCCACCAGAAGAGCAGACGCTTCCTTTCTTGGGACGATAGGAATTGTTGAATGAGAAAGAAACTCTTGTCTAATTATGTTGGTAAAATCCGCCTCGATTCCAGCGACTGTCGCAGGGCTCTCCACTGTTGGAATGGCCAGGGTGTTTAAGTGACCACGCAGGGACGTACCGGACAATTCCGCCCTATACCCACATCCCAACAATGCCAGAACAAAACCTGCAAAATAGAGAAGACCAATCCTTGGCCAATACCGCATTACACTACCACGTTGACAAGTTTCTTCTTTATCACATAGACCTTCTTGACCTCCCTGTCCCCCACAAAGCGCTTCACCCTTTCATCAGCCAGGGCGGCCTGCTCAATCTCCTCTTCCGTACTGGATGCCGGGAGTTCTATCCTGCTCCTGACCTTTCCGTTTACCTGCAAAACTATTAGGCGTTTTTCTTCCTCCAGAGCATTTGCGTCATATTCAGGCCAAGGTTGATTCAAGAGGTATCCTTTGTGACCTAGCATACGCCATAATTCTTCTGTAATATGGGGTACCACCGGGCTCAGGAGTATAACTGAAGTCTCTATGGCTTCACGGATCACGGCCCAGGCAAGTTCATCCTTTTCCCGGTCACTATGCAGGAACTGATTAACCTCGTTAATCAGCTCCATCACAGCAGATATGGCCGTATTAAAGTGGAAGCGGCTTTCAATGTCGTGAGTGACCTTCTTTATGGTCTGGTGTGTTTTCCGGTGAATGGAGCGTAGTTCGCTGCTAAGCTCCTTCCCGCCTGTGAATGCATCTACATCTTGTACATACTGAAGGTTATCCGTCACAAGGTGCCAAAGCCTATTGAGAAACCTATATGCACCTTCCACACCTTGCTCGCTCCATTCAAGATCCTTTTCCGGGGGAGCAGCGAACAAGCAAAACATTCTCACTGTGTCCGCCCCATACGCATCGATCATGCTTTGGGGATCCACTACATTTTTCTTGGACTTGGACATTTTAACCGTATTTCCTACTATGACCTCCCTGCCACATAGAGCACATTTCCCTTCCTCCACTTCTTCAGGGTAAAGATACCCGTGCTCAGGACATTCGTGGGTTTCTTTGCACACCATTCCCTGGGTCAGAAGGTTGGTAAATGGCTCACTTATTGAGATATATCCGAGGTCTCGAAGTACCCTGGTATAAAACCTTGAGTAAAGAAGATGAAGTATAGCATGCTCTATACCTCCGATATACTGATCCACAGGCATCCAGTACTCGGCTTTCTCCCTGTCAATAGGTCCCTTGTCATAATGCGGACAGGCATATCGGATAAAATACCATGACGATTCAACAAATGTGTCCATGGTGTCCGTTTCCCGCCGGGCCTTTCCCTTGCATTTCGGGCAGGTAGTCTCGTAAAATGAGGGTTCAAATGGAAGTGGAGAGCCTCCGTTTGGTCTCATATCAAGATCGAGGGGCAGCATGACGGGAAGATCTTCTTCTGGTACGGGCACTGTCCCGCACTTGTCACAATAGATAATGGGAATGGGAGCCCCCCAATACCTCTGTCTTGATATGCCCCAGTCTCTCAAGCGGTAATTAACGGTCTTATAACCCAGGCCCTTTGATTCAAGGTATTCGGCTATACTATCCAAAGCCTCAAGGTTTTTCATGCCATTAAAAGGGCCCGAGTTTACCAAAATACCTTCTTCCACATAGGCCTCGGTCATGGTTTCCTCGTCAAGATCCCTATCTGGTGGCTTGATTACAACCCTTAGGGGTAAGCCATATTTCTTGGCAAATTCAAAGTCTCTTTGGTCATGTGTAGGGACGGCCATAATAGCCCCAGTGCCGTAATCAAAAAGTACGAAGTTAGCCACATATATGGGAATCTGCTCCCCGGTGGCCGGGTTCAGGCAATATCTGCCTGTAAAAACTCCCTCCTTTTCGGTATAGTCGGCCGTCCTCATGTAGGAGTCCATCCTGAGTGTTTTTTCGACAAACTCCAAGACCTCCTTTTCTTGGGGCATGCCTCTGACGATTTTCTTGAGCATAGGGTGTTCCGGTGCGAAGCACAAAAAGGTCGCTCCAAACACGGTGTCTTGCCTTGTGGTAAAGACCTCGATCACCTCATCCGAATCCACTAAAGGGAATTTTATTATGGCACCGTGGCTCTTACCTATCCAGTTGCGCTGCATGGCCAGGACCCTTTCCGGCCATCCGGGCAGTTTATCGCAGTATTCAAGGATCTCCTCAGCATAATCAGTTATTTTGAGGAACCATGAGTCCATCTCTTTTATGGTGACCTCTTGGTCAGTATGGCGCCAGCACCGTCCGTTTTCAACCTGTTCGTTGGCAAGAACGCTCTGGCATTTGTCGCACCAGTTCACAAATGTTCGTTTCTTATAGGCAAGCCCTCTCTCATACATTTTCAAGAAGACTAATTGCTCCCACTTGTAGTAATCGGGATCACAAGTGGCGAACTCCCTGTCCCAGTCATAGCTGAACCCCATTCGCTTTAACTGCTTCTTCATGGCCTCGATGTTGTCATACGTCCATTTGGCCGGGTGCGTATTATTTTCAATAGCCGCATTTTCTGCAGGCAAGCCGAATGCATCCCACCCCATTGGATGAAGTACGTTCTTGCCTACCATTCGTTTGTACCGGGCTACCACATCACCAATGGTATAGTTTCTCACGTGTCCCATATGGATCTTGCCAGAGGGATAGGGAAACATCTCCAGCAGGTAATACTTCTCTTTATTTGGGTCTTCTGAAACCTTAAAAAGTTGCTCCTTTTCCCATTTCTCTTGCCACTTCGTTTCAATAACCTGCGGTTGATACTTCATCTCCTTTGTCCTTCCAACTATCTCTAGATTTCGCTTTTGCCACCGGGCGGTTCGATGACCAATGAAAATGGAACAATGTCCTTAAAGTAATTTCTCAACAAGCTCTCAACCTCGCTTATCTCCCCCAGCAAGGTACGCTCAACGGAAAATACCGCTGTAACCATCTCATCATCTTCGCCTTTCGATCCAGCGAGGAACGGATTAACTGCTTCCTGAACGGTATGTCTTACCTGTTCATGATATTGGTCTACCCCAAAAAGCAACGGGATCTTGACCGCGAAGCTAATTACACCCAGATCCCGTAGGCAAGCCGCCAAGCCAGCCACCTGGGAAAGAAATAGCTCCGGTGTTATTTGATCCTTGGGACCAAGTCCCTTCAAGACTACCTTCTTTGCCATAAGCCTGTCTTCACCAGGCAACAGGAGGGTTTCCCCTATTTCGGCTTTACAGAATCCTCTTTTATTTAAAGCCCGCAAATAGGCCGAGGTCTTTTGGTCCACCCCGGCCATATTTTCTTCCTCTATGAACGAGCCTTCATGAATAAAGCCCGCTACCGCTTCACACCATACGGCAAAAGGCGGTCGCGAGGTAAACCTCAAATCAAGTTTCATCTCCTTTGACCACACGGCCTGGGTCAAGAAATGGGCTCCTTATACCCCTGTGTGCTGAGGGAGTTTTTGGGACCAGTTCTTAAAGTCTTGTCTACTCTCTCCTCTGATGCCCAGGTGTTGTAAATATTGTCCAAAATCCCATTTATAAAGGCGGCAGAATCCTCTGCACCGAACTTCTTTCCCAACTCTACAGCCTCATCAATTGAGACCTTTGGCGGAATATCTTCTCTAAAAATGATCTCATAAGTGGCAAGCCTCAACACGCTTCTATCAACCCTAGACATCCTCTCGAGCCTCCAGTTCTTTGAGGCCTTTCGGATTCTTCTGTCAACCTCTTCCTTATGTTCCACCACTCCCTTGACCAGGTCCTTGGAAAAGGCCTTTACCCACTCAGGGGCATCAAAATTCTCGCACACCAACTCAAAGGCCTCTTCCGGGGCACCATCGTTGTACTCCATATGAAAAAGAACCTGGATCGCCAGTTCTCTGGCTCGCCTCCTCTTGCCCATTTTCCTATTTTTCCGGGAATTACCGCCAGCTTGCGCAGGGACAGACGGAGATGAACTGTCCCCTGTCCACACTTCCCTCAGATCAGAGGCTCTTAAAAAGATTAACCATCTCAATGGCAGCCATGGCTGCCTCAAAACCTTTATTCCCAGATTTCGATCCGGCTCGCTCAACAGCCTGTTCTAACGTGTCGGTAGTGAGCACACCGAAAGTCACGGGAACCCCTGTTTCCAGTGCCACATTTGCTATGCCCTTGGAAACCTCTGCAGCTACGTACTCGAAATGAGGGGTGGCTCCCCTGATCACTGCTCCTAGGCATATGACCGCGTCATAGTCTCCTCCCTGAGCCAATTTCTTGGCCACCAGAGGAATTTCAAAGGCACCAGGGACCCTGACCAGGTGTACTTGGTCCTCTTTGGCACCGTGTCTCAAAAGGGCATCCATCGCACCTTCCACTAATCTTGAACTGACAAAATCATTAAAGCGACTCACAACAACGGCAAACCTAAAACCCCGTGCATCCAATCGTCCCTCTGTTGTCTTGGGCATTCTGTCCCCCTTTTATTGTTCTTGCTTCTCCTGTTTTTCCTCCAGTATTTTCATCAAATGCCCCAGTTTCTGGCATTTGGTCATCAAATACCTTCTGTTCTCTGGTCTCGGCTCTATTTCAATGGGCACTCTTCCTGTGACTTTCAGCCCATAACCTTCGAGGCCTACTATTTTCTTGGGGTTATTGGTAAGAAGCTTCATCTTTCTTACCCCTAGGGCGACAAGGATCTGTGCTCCCACCCCGTAATCTCTGAGGTCTGCGTCAAAACCTAACTCCTCATTGGCCTCCACGGTGTCTAGCCCCTGATCTTGCAATGCATAGGCCTTCAATTTATTTGCTAGCCCTATACCTCTTCCTTCTTGCTGCAAATATAGAATCACCCCTAGTCCTTCTGTTTGGATAATTTCCATGGCCTTTCTCAATTGCTCTCCGCAATCGCAGCGGTAGGACCCAAACACATCACCCGTCAGGCACTGGGAATGGACCCTTACCAGTACCTCTTTCTCAGGGCTTATTTCTCCTTTCACAAGGGCCAGATGTTCATAGTCATCTATGTCATTGACAAACGCCATGGCCTTAAACTCTCCATAGGGCGTTGGAAGCACTGTCTCAGCGGCCTTGTGCACGAAGGATTCTGTGCGCATTCTGTATGCTATGATGTCGGCCACCGTGGCGATCTTGAGCCCATGTTCCTCGGCGAATTTCTCGAGGTCAGGGAGCCTCGCCATCGTCCCATCATCCTTCATAATCTCGCAGATTACAGCAGCTGGCTTTAGTCCCGCGAGCCTGGCCAAGTCCACAGAACCCTCTGTTTGACCTGTCCTAAACAGCACGCCGCCTCTTCTGGCTCGCAATGGAAACACATGCCCTGGCTGTACGAGATCCTCGGGCTTTGCGTCATCTGCAATGGCCGTAAGGATGGTATGTGCCCTATCAGCCGCCGAAATCCCAGTGGTGACACCATGGCGCGCTTCTATGGAGACCGTAAAAGCGGTCTTATAAGGAGAACGATTATCATACACCATGGGTGGAAGCTTAAGCCTGTCAACAATCTCAGGAGCCAATGCAAGGCATATCAAGCCCCGCCCATATTTGGCCATAAAGTTTATTGCCTCCGGCGTAACCTTCTCTGCTGCAATGGTCAGATCTCCCTCATTTTCGCGATTTTCATCATCAACAAGGATGATCATCTTGCCCTGTCGAAGGTCTTCCAATATATCTTCGATCTTTGCAATAGGCATGTCACTCACCACGATCTAAGTTCTTGAAGATGTCCATGTGATCCGTAGTCCATCCACGCAGCCTATCCCCACTCATGTTGTCGGCATATGCCAACAGCTTCTCGATATGCTTACCAATCAGGTCAGTCTCTATGTTGACTTTATCACCCACTCCCTTTTTCAGTAGAGTTGTAACCCTTCCGGTCTCGGGTATGATATTCACTTCTACACCATCCGGAAAACATTTGTTTATGGTGAGACTAATCCCGTCGATTGATATGGAGCCTTTCTCGACTGTGTACTTTGTAAGACTGCGATCCATTGCCACTCTAATAGTCCATGATCTCTGTCTGGGCTGCTTTCGAATTATAGTACCGACACCATCGATATGTCCCAGAACAATGTGTCCTCCAAGCCTATCAGTAGGCCGCAGGGCCCTTTCAAGATTTACACTATCGCCTTGCTTTAGAAGGGCGAGAGTCGTTCTGGACAAACTCTCTTCGGAGACATCCATACTCAAAGTACCTGTAGTTATATCGGTAACTGTAAGACACACCCCGTCAACAGAAATACTTTCTCCAATCTGACATTCTGAAACGTCAAAGGGGGGCACCACGCTGAGCACCATGTCCCGGCCCACCCTTTTGATCGTTTTCACAGTTCCAATTCCCTCTACAAGCCCGGTAAACATGACTAAATTTATGCCAACCCGCGTTCGAGGTGCCCAAAGAGCTTTGTTCCTCGGTTATGGTTTGCGAACATTGTCCACTGGGAGTCCGCACTCATTGTCTATCTCCTTCTTACCCCGTACCTCGGCCAGCTTCATAATCAGGATACGCGACAACCATTATGTCTTGATCAAATTTGCGTAGCCTCAAATCCCTTAACGGCAAACCGCCGTCAATTCTGGCAGGCCCACGACCCGTGCACATGGGTAAGCCATCTCCTCCTCTCAAGAGCCTAGGAGCCAGGAAAATATAAAATTTATCAACAAGCTTTCCCGATATCAAGGAATGATTCAACCTCGCCCCTCCCTCTACCATCAAGGTCATAATCTCTTTCCCACCCAATATGTCCATCAGTGCGCTCAGGTCGACCATGCCCTTTCTCATTGGAGACTTAACAATCTCTACCCCCATCTTTTTGAGTTTATCCATCTTTGGGGAGTCTTTGCACCTTGAACCGACAACAACCATCACCGGCCCCTCGTTTGTGGTTTTGAAAATCCTCGCATTTATGGGGCTTCGCAGATTACTGTCTAAAATAACACGCAAGGGCTGACGAGATTGCTTAATCCCATTTCTTGCGGTGAGCAAGGGATTGTCCTTGATAACCGTGCCTACACCGACCATAACGGCATCCGCGCCTTGTCTAAGTCGGTGGACAAATCCACGCGAAGCCGACCCTGTGATCCACTTAGAATGCCCGGTTCTGGTTGCCATCCATCCATCTAGTGTCAGGGCACACTTCAGAAGTACAAAGGGCCTCCCCGTTTGCACATACTTTATATATGACTCATTAATACGCCTGCACTCCTCCTCCAGAATGCCCACTTTCACCTCGATCCCCTGTGCGGACAGGTACTTGCATCCCCCCCCCTTCACATTGGGGTTTGGGTCCTTCATTCCCACCACCACGCGACTGATTCCAGACCTAATAATAGCAACCGTGCACGGAGGTGTGCGACCGTAGTGATTGCAAGGCTCCAGTGTCACATAGAGGGTGCAGCCCTCTGCCTTATACCCCAGCTTCTCTAGGGCACTAATTTCTGCGTGCGGTCCCCCTACCTTCTTGTGGTATCCCTTGGCTATGACTTCTCCCTTGCGAACTATGACGGCCCCCACCACCGGGTTGGGTGAGGTTCTGCCCACTCCTTTGCGGGCTTCGGTCAGTGCCATCCTCATGAATCTGGTGTCTAACTCCTCGGGATCCATTTCTTGTTTGCGGCCTCAGGATTTAGTATTTTCTTTCCTGGCCTTGAGAATTTCTTCCAGTTCGGTCATAAATTCATTTATGTCTTTGAATTGTCGATACACCGACGCAAACCGCACGTAAGCCACTTCGTCCCACTCTCTGAGGGTATTTATGACCATCTCCCCTATTTCCGTGCTCTCTATCTCTTTCTTTCCCTGATCTTGAAAATGTGATTCCAGCGAGTCCACAAACTCCTCTATCTGAGTCATGCTTATGGGCCGCTTCTGGCATGCCTTCCTTATGCCCGAGATTATCTTATCGCGATTGAATGGCTCCCGCCTCCCATCTCTTTTCACTACCATAGGCAGAGTTTCTTCCAGTTTTTCGTACGTGGTAAACCTTTTCCCGCATTCCAGGCACTCCCTGCGTCTCCTGATCATTCTGCCATCCTTGCTAAGGCGGGAGTCAATGACGCGGTTATTAATCTGGGAACAGTATGGACATCTCACGGCTTCACCCTCTCAAGCTCTATGCCCGCCTCTTCAAGCATTTGGGCAGCTAGGGGATCATCATAACCTTCCTCGTACACGATTTTCTTTATGCCCGCATTGATCAGCATCTTTGAACAAATTACACAAGGGCGATTGGTACAGTACAGAGTAGCGCCGGCAATTGAAATCCCATGGTATGCAGCTTGAATAATCGCATTTTGCTCGGCATGCAGCCCCCTGCACAGCTCGTGGCGGGTGCCTGAAGGAATGGAAGCATTCTTTCTCAGGCATCCTACTTCTTCACAGTGCTTCAGCCCAGCAGGCGCTCCATTATATCCAGTTGCAAGTATTCTCTTATCCTTCACGATCACAGCGCCCACGTGGCGCCTCAAACACGTGGAGCGCTGGGCCACCATCCTTGCAATAGACATGAAATAATCTGTCCACGACGGCCTCGGCACGGCGCCTCCTTTTCTCTCTACCCAGATCTAGCTTGACTCAAACGAGGAATAAATTGGAAACGATTTACAAATCTCTTGTACCTCACTCCTAGCCTTTGCAAGAGTGCCTTCATCCTTCGGTCTATCCAAAACCCTTTTAATGATTCCAGCAATTATCTTCATTTCCGTTTCCATGAGTCCTCGGGTGGTCAAGGCCGGGGTGCCGAGCCGAAGGCCGCTTGTGACCTTGGGCCCTCTCTTGTCAAAAGGAACGGCATTCTTATTTGCCACGATTCCTACCTGGCCAAGAGCTTGCTCAGCTTCCAATCCCGAGATACCAAACTCACTCAGATCAATGAGCACAAGATGAGTATCTGTTCCCTTTGTTACTAGCTTAAACCCTTTGTTCGCTAGTTCCTGGGCAAGGGCCTTTGCATTGCGAATAACCTGTTCTTGGTACTCCCCGAAGCTCGGCTCAAGCGCCTCTCCAAAAGCCACAGCTTTGGCTGCAATCACATGCATTAAGGGCCCGCCCTGGACCCCGGGAAATACCCCTTTATCAAGCTTTGTCCCGTACACTTCTTCTGCTAGTATGATTCCTCCTCGCGGACCCCTTAAGGTCTTATGGGTGGTACTTGTAATGAAATCAGCTAGTCCCACAGGACTGGGATGAAGACCGGTAGCCACGAGTCCGGCGATATGGGCCATGTCAACCAGCAAGTAGGCCCCACATTGATTGGCAATTTCCTTGAACTTGTGAAAGTCTATTATCCTAGGATAGGCGCTGGCACCTGCTATTATCATTTTGGGCTTGTGGGCCATTGCCAGGTCTCGCACCTGATCGTAGTCAATCAGGTGGGTCTCTGGGTTTACTCCATAACTGATTGTACGAAATATCTTCCCTGAAAAATTAACCGGGCTTCCGTGGGTAAGGTGGCCGCCATGGGATAACTCCATCCCGAGAATTAGATCCCCAGGCTCAAGGAAGCTCAAATACACAGCCATGTTGGCCTGCGAACCCGAATGGGGCTGAACATTCACATACTGGGCCTGAAACAATTTCCTCGCCCTTTCAACTGCAAGTCGCTCCACCACATCCACATAATCGCATCCGCCGTAATATCGTGCGCCCGGATATCCCTCTGCGTATTTATTGGTCATTACGCTGGATTGGGCCTCCATCACTGCGCGGCTGGCATAGTTTTCAGACGCAATCATTACAAGAGAGTCCACCTCTCTCTTGAGTTCCAATTGAATCGCCGCATAGACTTCTGAATCCACCTCTTTTAAGTGCTTCTCCACCTTTCAGGCTCCGCTCAATCTATCTGATCCAACCTTCTCTGGTGCCGACCACCCTCAAACGGTGTGGTTAGAAATTCCCGAACCATCTCTTGAGCTAAGGTCACCCCTATTATTCGGCCGCCCATGGCCAATATATTTGCGTCATTGTGCTGCCGGCTCAACCTAGCGGTGAGAATGTTGTGACACAGTGCAGCACGCACTCCCTTATGCCTATTTGCCACAATGCTCATCCCGATCCCGGTTCCACAAACCAGTATTCCATATGAAAACTCGCCCTGAGCTATGGCCTCAGCTACCTTGTGAGCCACTAGGGGATAATCCGCAGATTCCCTGCTGAAGACTCCCGCGTCCTCCACATCATGACCTAGTTGTGTCTTAATAAACGATTTAACCTCTTCTTTGAGGTCATACCCTGCATGGTCTGAGCCCACGATAACTTTCATACTCTTACCGGCTACCTTTCTGAATTTACCGCTCTACCTCCAGACCTAGACCACTGACTGCATCCCGCACACGCTGCGTCCCGGCAAAAACTGGCTGGGAGCAGCTTGCCCTTATCCGTTATTGGGCTTTTTGACTCAGCCGGACCGACTAAGACTCAAATGCCTTGAAGGCAAGGCACGCGTTGGTTCCACCGAATCCAAAAGAATTAGACAAAGCGACCCTTACATTGGCCTTGCGCGCCTCATTGGGCACATAGTCCAGATCACATTCCGGATCCGGAGTCTCATAGTTGATGGTAGGCGGGATTATGCCATGTTTGATGGTCAAGGCGGTGAATGCCGCCTCAAGGGCCCCGGCTCCACCTAACAGGTGGCCCGTCATAGACTTGGTCGAGCTTATGGCGAGCTTGTAAGCATGATCCCCAAACACAACTTTTATAGCCCTGTTCTCCGATAGATCGTTCAGCTTGGTGGATGTCCCATGGGCATTGATATAGTCGACATCTTCCGGAGCGAGACCTGCGTACTGCAGCGCCATCTTCATGCAACTTATGGCCCCTTCTCCTTCTGGCTCAGGGGCGGAAACGTGATATGCGTCTGCGGAAAGTCCGTATCCAACTATTTCCGCATATATCTTCGCACCTCTGTCCAAGGCGTGCTCCAGTTCTTCCAAAATTAATACTGCAGCACCTTCTCCCATTACAAAGCCATCCCGATTTGCTTCAAAGGGCCGGGATGCCTTCTCCGGCTCATCATTCCTTGTAGACAATGCTCTCATGGAACAAAAACCACCTAAAGCCAACGGCGTTATCACGGCTTCTGAACCACCCGTAAGCATTGCATCGGCTATCCCCTCGCGAATCACGCGAAATGATTCGCCAATGGCATGGGCACTAGCAGCACATGCCGTTTCAATGGATAGGTTTGGCCCCTTGGCCCCAAACTCAATTGCAATCTGGCCGGGGGCCATGTTGGCTATCATGCCAGGAATAAAAAACGGGCTGATCCGGCGGGGACCTCTGTCAAGAAGGACCTTGTGATAATGCTCCAGCATTTCCAGTCCCCCAAGACCTGACCCCATGATACAACCGACTCTATTGCTATTTGATGAATCGATTTTCAGGCCCGAGTCTTCCATGGCCATCCGAGCAGAGGCAACGGCATAATGGACAAAAACGTCAAAATGCCTTATCTGCTTCTTGTCCATGAACTCTTCGGAACGGAAGTTCTTCACCTCTCCCGCGATTCTACTGGGAAATTCCGAGGCATCAAATCTGGTTATGGGGCCTATGCCAGATCTGCCTTTGCACACCATCTCCCAGTTTTCATCTACTCCTACTCCAAGCGGGGACACCATTCCAAGGCCTGTTATCACGACTCTCCGGGGCATTCCTTTGCTCCTTTCCTTACAAGCCTCTCGTTACATGTCTTGGCCCTTTTTACAGTCACCTAACCGATAGCCTTCTTTATGTAGTTTATAGCATCTTGTACTGTTGCAATTTTTTCAGCGTCTTCATCTGGAATAGAGATATCAAATTCTTCTTCCATCGCCATAATTAGCTCCACCTGGTCCAGAGAATCCGCACCGAGGTCATCCACGAACGACGCTTCGGGAACCACGTCTTCCTCAGCCACATCTAACTGCTCGCAAATGATCTTTTTTACTTTTTCTTCGATCTCTCCCATAAGAAAAATACCTCCTCGTTGTTCTTTTCTTTAACTCCTCGTTCACCAACACCCTAAAAGCCTAAGCTCATACGCTGGCATTGTGCCTTAGTCAGTGCAGCCGTCGAACCAAGGCCCTTACATGTACAACCCGCCATTAGCGTGTATTATTTGGCCTGTTAGATAGCTTGAAGACTCGGAACAAAGCCAGTAAATAACCTCAGCCACTTCTTCGGCCTCTCCCATCCTACCCATCGGGATTTGTTCTAAAAACTTTTCCCTTACCTTTTCTGGCAAGGAGGCTGTCATTTCCGTCTGGATAAAACCGGGGGCCACTGCATTTACCCTGATTCCCCGGGCTGCCACTTCCCTGGCCACGGTCTTTGTAAAACCCATTATACCGGCCTTGGAAGCCGAGTAATTTGCCTGGCCGACGTTTCCGATCTGCCCCACCACTGAAGAAACATTCACTATACAGCCCGATCGTTGCTTTATCATTTGGCGGATAACCGCGTGAGTACAGTTAAACACGCTTTTGAGGTTGACATTTATGACAGCATCCCAGTCCTTCTCCTCCATCCTCATTAGTAAGGTATCGCGGGTAATTCCTGCATTGTTAATGAGCACGTCCACTTTGCCAAATTTGTCCAAGACTTCCCTGAAAAATTCCTCTACCGGCCCGTATGCTGAAACATCAACCTTGTGGGCCTCAGCCTTTACACCCTTGGCATTCAACAATTCAAGAGTTTCTTCTGCCGCCGACTCGTCAGGGTCATAGTGCACAAGCACTATCGAGGCTTTCTCTTCGGCAAACTTGAGCGCTACGCTTCGCCCTATTCCTCTTGACCCTCCTGTGATCACAACTGTCCGCTGCATAATCTCTCCCATGTTCTCTCCTTCAAGACAATAGTTCATCCAATTGCACTGTCATTTTCTCCACCAGCCTCCTATTTGCATAATCAGAAGCTAGTTTAATAGCATTCTTAATGGCCCTGGGACTGGATTCACCGTGGCAGACAATAGCTACCCCATTAATTCCAAGTAGGGGAGCACCACCATAGATCTCATAGTCCAGCTTGTTTTCAAATCTTTTCAGGGGCCCTGTTGCAAGCCTAGTGGCGACCCGACCAAGCAGAGAAGAACGCAAATCTCGGCGGAGACTTCGTTTGACACTCTCGGCCATTCCTTCACTGAGCTTCAGAACAATGTTCCCTACAAATCCATCACACACTATTATTTGGACATCCCCCTCAAATACATCCCTGCCTTCTACGTTACCCACAAAGTTCAGCCTGCTTTTTTCAAAAAGTTCTCTGGCCTGTCTGACCTGCTCGTTACCTTTGGTGCCCTCCTCGCCAATACTCAGAAGGCCAATCTTCGGCTCTTTCACCCCAAGGCAAGAAGTGGCAAAGGCCCTAGCCATTATTGCGAATTGGAACAAGTGCGAAGGCCTGCAATCCACATTAGCCCCCACATCAATGACAACCACTGGGCCCTGGTCTCGCGGAAAAACCCCTGCAATTGCGGGCCGATCAACACCCCGCAGTTTTCCAAGGATCAGGACTCCTGCCGCTACTATGGCGCCTGAATTGCCGGCACTCACCAAGGCTTGGGCCTTACCTTCTCTAACTAAATCAAAGGCCACCCTAATGGAGGCCCTTTTTTTCTTTCTAACCGCCTTTGACGGCGGCTCATCCATTCCTATCACTTCCTCACTGTGAGCCGTCAAAATGCGGTCCTTTATGCGTCTTTGCCCAAGTATCCTATTGAGACGATCCTCGTCTCCCACTAGAATGACAGAGACCCCGAACTCCGTGACGGCCTCAACTGCGCCCTGAACAACCACATCCGGAGCAAAGTCTCCGCCCATGGCGTCCACGGCCACGAACATATCAACTCTCTTCGGTGGCTATTACGACTTTTCCCTTATAGTAGCCACACTCCGGGCATACGCGGTGCGGCAATACAGGCTCATGACATTGAGGGCAATAAGATACATTGGGCATCTTCAGGTGATCATGAGCCCTTCTCATATTTCTTTTAGATTTGGATTTCTTTTTCTTTGGTACAGCCATTTTTCTCTAGCAACTCCCTCTCACAAAAGTTTTCTAAGCTCCTGAAATGCCGGGTGGCCTTGTATCACGTGGCAAGAGCATTTTTCCTTGTTTCTGTTCACTCCGCAGGTAGGGCAAAGACCTAAGCAGTCTTCCTTACATAAGGTCTTCATAGGTATCGATAGATAGATTTGCTCCTTAATAATATGTTCAAGCTCCACTATCTGCCCCGGTACCAAGTCCACCCCCATTTCCTCGTCAGCCAGCTCAACTTCTTCGTCCATTATTCGCTCATTAGACAACGGCTCCAAAAACAAATGGAAGTCCGCTGTCAGCTCCCTGGCATAGAGGTCCAAACACCTGTCACATTGGAGCATCAGCGTGGTTTTCAATTCCCCTCTCACCATAAACCTTTTTCCGATTTTCTCTATGGTGAGCCTTGCGTATACCGGTTCATATAATCCCCTGATCTGGTCGTTGGGGACATCCTGTAGCCACCATTCCTCCGGAAGATGAAGGTAATAGGTTTTGGGCTCTTGTTGAATCTGTGAAAGATCGACTAACATTTATTTATCCGGCACTGGCCGGCACCCTTTCCCGGCTAGATATAAAGCGTATGCTCCATAAAAAACCCGCTTACTGTATACGAGAATCCTAAGTAAAGGACTTACTATAAGCCAAGTTAGCCATATGTCAAGCACTTTCAACCAAGCCAAAGCAATTGTGCAGGTGTCAAATATCTCTTGCTGGTCTTTTCAACCGGAGGCTTTTTAGAATAAAATACAATCTGCTGTCAAATTTACCTCAATTTAGTAAAACTTCTCTTTTTTTATTGACACTTAACGGCCTTATCGGCTAATATTTAGTATATTTCGTGAGTTAGCCGGTGTTGTGAACTTGTCCGGACAGTTCCGCTGGATTAAAGGCTTTTGGGGTAAGAAATGTGGAAATATAGAGAGCGGCTTTCCTATTTTGAAAAACTGAGGCGATCTCTCTATGAGGTGCTTCGAGACAATTTAGAGATGCGCTTAATGAAGGTCTCATTAATAGATTCCTTCTATAATTATTTAAGGGAAGGCGTAGAGTACAGCTTTCTCGAGAAAAGCGAGCTAAAACCTTCCTCAAAGAAGATGGAAAAGGAATCGGCCCTCTTTAATACATTTATTGTGATCTTCTGCGAAGGTGTCATAAGCCCAAGTTTAAAGAACTACATAAGATTTTTCCCTGAAAACGCTGTAATTAAAAAGAATTTGCAATATATCGCCAATTTTTCTTTGTCAGAACGTTTCAATCTTAATCTTAGATATTTTGAAAGTCCCCGATTTTTTGACTTCCTCGAACAATTGTTGAACGTTGACTATGCCTTGCTCATACAGCAGGATCCTACTATTAAAAAGAAAAATCGCTATTCACTCACTCACTTTCATGTGAAGATTGATTGGCCCATTGCAGATGCCGCAGAAGACTTGGCCAAGTACCTGAGGTATATCAAGGATAATCTGTACGAGCATGGAGACAAGGTGGCCAGGATCCTCCAAAATAAGCTGTTCGAATATTATGGGTGCCATCACAGTGTGGGTGGAAGAAGAACCGCAGGCCTTATCGCCGCCCAACTCCTGCGCCGACTGGATTGTATTTCCACGGTATTCGTGTCCAGCTCAGAATCCCGGTCCATGTACAAATACTCTGAGCGCGGGGTTTCCAAGTTCTTTTTGATCCAACTCAATGATGAGCAAATCTCCGCCCTTGCAGAAAGGGAGGGCATGAGTAAAGAGGCCTTCAAGAATAGATATCTGTATCAGGCAGAAGACTATTTTGTGGGAATAACGGAGGCTACCTACAGGCACACGGTGCATTCAAAACCACCTGAGGACGGAAAACTGCGTAAACTAAAGCCCGCTTACAGTTGGTTAAGATTAAGAGACGAATTCCTTCACCCGAAGACCACGTCACTCAATTGCAGGCCCATTAGCTATAAATGGATCTATGCTTCTCCCTCTGAACAGGCCCCGGTAAAAGCGGTTGTTGGGTAGTGGAAGCCCACGGTTGGAAAATTTGGTCTGTTGAATCCCCCCCTAGCTTTAATGTGTTCCCAGCCTAGCAGAGGCCCGAACCATTAGCCACACATCCAGGTATCTGTTCCATTTCAATAAATAAACCTTCCCGTCATCCCCGGCTACCTTAAAATAATCATGCTCTACGCCGTACCATCGATCCACAATGTTCACGACCTCGACCCTCTGTCCCTCCATGATAAAATACTGGGGCCTCTCGTTTGCCTTGTATCCGGAGTAGGCGATTACTTCTATCTTTTTCACTTCATTTTTCATCTCTTTTGCCCCCCCGGTGACTCCATTCTCTGGATCAAGGATTTTAGATCATTTAGAATCAAGTAGCCGCACGGGATCAGGATCAAAGTTACGCCTGTAGCGAAAAGAACTCCAAAGCCGAGGCTGACTGCCATGGGAACCAGGAACTTCGCTTGGAAACTCTTCTCTAATATCAAAGGCATGAGCCCGGCGAATGTTGTTACAGATGTAAGGATGATAGGCCTAAATCTAATGGCACCTGCCTGAAGGACCGAGGCCCAAATCTTATTCCCTTTTGACCGAATCCTGTTTATGGCGTCCACCAAGACCAAAGAATCATTAACAGCGACACCAGCCAGCCCTACCATCCCAAAAAGGCTTAGCAAACTCAAGTTAAAGCCCATCAACAAGTGACCCCCGACCGCCCCGAGGAGGCTAAAAGGAATGGCCAGCATGATGATCAAGGGCTGAGAAAAAGACCTCAACGGAATGGCCAAAAGGGCATAAATGGCGAACAGGGCGATAACAAATCCTTTAACCACGTCTATAAGGGATTCGCGTTCCTCCTTGCCTGCGCCTTCCATTGAATATCTAAGACCAGGGTAAAGATTCTTGAGCTGTGGCAGGTATTCCCTTTCTAGATATGCCCTGATTTCATGGGCATTGGCTATGTCCTCGTCCACATCCGCTGTTACCTTAATGACCCGACGCCGCTGGGCCCTTTCAATGCTCGAATACCCTTGCGTCACCTTCACTGCTGCCACCTCCCTCAAAGGCACTTCGTAGCCTTTGGACGTCCGGAGTCGCATAGCCATCAGTGTAGACTCAAGCCTCCTGTCCCTTTCTGGGTATCGTACCAGCACTTTTATCTCGTCTTCATCCCTTTCAAACCGCATAGCTTCCGCTCCGTAGAACGCGAAACGGACCTGCTTGGCTAAGTCTTGGAGGCTGAGCCCCATATCCCTGCCTTCAGGCTTTAGCCGCAGCCGAATTTCCTTCTTCCCTGGCAAAAAACTGTCATTAATATCATAGACCCCCGGGTACCCCCCAAGCTCTTCTTTCAATTCGCCAGCAGCTCGCCTGAGCATTTCTTGATCATCCAAAGAAAGATGAACCTCGATCGGATTACCGGGGCTAAAAAATTCTGCACGGAAATTCAGGGATTCCGCCTCCGGGATCGGCCCGGCCTTTTCCCGCCACATGTTCAGCAATTTCGTAGCACTTATTTTTCTTTCCTCTTCCCCCAATAGCTGAACAAATACTTGTGCTAGGTTTCCCCCTGTATCGTTCTTGCCAGCCCTAGGCCCATGGCCTGCCATCTGGGCCCCTATTAAAGAAGCCATATACCTAAGAAGAGGAGGAGAGCCTTGTGGTCTGCCCTTTTCCACCTCCTGAAGCGCCAAAATTGCTGAGCTCTCGAGATGCCTAACGACTTCCTGTGTCTTTTCAAGGGGGGTGCCAGCGGGCATAGTCAAGTTGCACATTAGAACATCACTTTCCACCCTTGGAAACAATGTGAATTTGATGATACCTCCCGTCCACAGCCCTACTCCCACAAGCAATAGGGCCACCGCAGTTGCAACTGAGGCATATCGCCACCTCAAGCAAAATTTTAGCACCACAGTGTACGGACCTGATATGAACCAGTTCAGTCCCTTTGAAACGATGCCTTCTTTGTTTCCGTGCCTGCCATAGCCGTTCTCGAATTTGCAGCGCGCCAGATGAGCCGGCAATATCAGAAGTGCTTCGGTTAGTGAACCCAACAAAACCACTATAACCACTATGGGGATGTTTCTCATAAATTTTCCCATAATACCGCTGCCCAGTAGCAACGGCCAGAAAGCCGCAACAGTGGTCAAAACCGAAAAAATAACTGGCCTTCCGACCTCAAGTGTCCCTTCAATTGAAGCAGAAAGGGGATCATTGATAGTCTGGCGTTTTCGAAACACGCTCTCCCCTATGACTATGGCATCGTCCACAACGATTCCCAGAACCATTATGAAAGCGAAAAGAGAGATCATGTTGATGGAAACATCCAGTTCGGGGAAACACATCAAGCCGGCGGCAAACGATATGGGGATACCCAATGCAACCCAGAAGGCAAGCTTAAGATTTAGGAACACGCCCAAGAGGATAGCTACCAGGGCAAGACCAATGGACATGTTTTTTAGCAGCAACCGTATCCTGCTCCAAAGAATCTCTGAATGGTCCTGGTACAGGTCCACCTTAACCCCGTAAGGGAGTGTGGGTTTCAATTTTTCAACATAATCTTTCACGGCCCGGGCAACCTTTAAAGCGCTTTGGTCCGCCACCCTATACACCAGGATTATGGCAGCAGGCTTACCCTGAAACCGCGTTCTAAGATCGCGATCCTCAAACCCATTCCTAACCTCCGCAATCTGACCCAGCGTAACCCTGGTGCCGTTGGGCCTTGAAATGACCACGATATCTTTGAACTCCCGCGCATAGTACCTACGTCCCTTGGTCCTTACGAGCAGCTCCCTTCCCCTTTCTTTAATACGACCCGCTGGTAAATCGAGGCTTGCGCGCTTGATGATTTCTGAAACCTGTCCGAGGGTAAGGCCATACTCCCTCAAAGTCCTCTCAGGAATCTCAATCTGGATTTCGGGCTTTCTAAGACCATACACTTCGGCTTGAGTAACACCCGGCAGATTGGTAATATCATCCCTGATTTGATCGGCCAGCCCCTTCAAAGCCGCTTCTGGTACATCGCCATAAATTGCCACATCAATAACCTGGCTTTTCCTTGTAACCTCCCTGACAACCGGTTCCTCGGCCTCCTCGGGAAATGTATTTATTCGGTCTACCTCAGCTTTTACTTCGTCGAGGAGCTTGCTTATGTCCCAGCCCTTTACCACTTCCAAGGTCACAAAGCCGTAGCCTTCCGTTGCTGTGGAGTCGATCCTTTTAACACCTGCAAGCCCGGCTATTTGGTCTTCTATCTTTCTAATTACCCCCTCCTCGACTTCTGAAGGAGAGGCGCCCGGATATTCGACTGTGATCAAAATCTTGTCGAGAGTAGCCTCTGGCATCACCTCAAGCTTGACAGTGAGAGCAGTGGTCACACCTGCGATCAAGATAAAAAGCATCAAAAGGTTGGCCGCAACGTGGTTAGATGCAAACCACGATATTATAGACCTCATCGGCTATTCTCCTTGGAGACCTGTTCCACCCTTACACTCATACCGTTTGTGACTACCTTATGATGCGAGACCACCACCATGTCTCCGTCCCTGATTCCCTCTGTAATGAGAGCCTCGTCACCCTCTATCCTGATGAGCTTGACCTTAGAAAATACAAGTCTTCCCTGTCTGACCAGCCATACAACATTGTTTTCCCTTAAGGCCCAGACCGGGATGGATACCACATGGGCGATCTTCTTGCCTTGGATGAAGACATCTACAAAAAGCCCTACTACAAGCGGAGGCCTCTTATCATAGGGCCGGTTAATCCTTATGACCACATTTACCATCCTTGTGTGTTCATCAATCTTGGCCTCAGCCCTCGCCACCATGCCTCTCCAAACGGTCTTTATTCCCCCCAACTCGGCGGCGACCTTTGCGACGGACCCGGCCCCCACGCCCGGGCTAATCCCGGGCACGCAAATCCATCCAATGTCATCTCTTTCCAAAGGTACCGATATTTCAACCGCCTCAATGGAAAATATCCGTGCCAAGGCCTGCCCGGGCCTCACATATTGTCCCACACCCACGTTTTCTTTTGCCACCCTGCCGTCAAAAGGAGCCAATAACTCGGTCCTTTCCAAATCTAAAAGGGATTTCCTAAGTTCAGCCCGAGCCGCCTCCAACTGGGCCCTTGCGGCCTGTATTTGCGGGGTCTTTACTAACAGGGGTGGAGGGTTCTTTGCTACCTCTGGCTTGTCTGCGTGGTTCATCTCCCATTCGGCACGGGCCTCCGCCGCTTCCTCCTCTAACAATTCCAGGTTGCTTTGCGCACTCCGCACCTTTGCCTGGGCCAATGTTATAGCCAATTCGTAGTCCGTTGGATCGATCTTTATCAGCATTTCCCCCTTCTTGAATTCCCCCCCATTTACAAGGGATGAAGAAACATAAATCACCCTGCCTCCCACTTCAGGCACGAGGTCCATTTCCCTTACGGGTCGAACAGTACCTTGGCCCTTTATCACTAACAACTCAGACCTTGCGTGCGCCTTGATCACCCTGACGAGCGGGACAGGTTTTCCGGGTCTACCCTTCTTAATCTTGGGTTTACTGGCCGTTAGAGTTAAGAATCCCCCGATTCCCAAACCGATCACACAAACCACTACAAGGGCGTGAAATATCCTTTTTGCTGTGCCTGCCATCACCTAGCTTTCTCCTGCATGTTCCATCCTCCTCCCAGGGCCCTAATCAGTGCCACCCTGTTTGTCAAAATTGCCAAGTCAACCAGCGCCAGGGAATCCTCGGCCCTGTACCTGGTCCGTTGAGAATCAAGGAGATTCAAGTAATCAGTGAGACCTCTTCTGTACCGCTTGTTTGCTAATTTTTCAGCCGCTCTTGCCTCTTGGACGTATTTCAAAACCGTTTTTCTCCTCTCAAGCTCCTCACGGCGTGTTGCCAGGGCATTCTCGACCTCAAGAAACGCATTCAAAACAGTCCTTGCATATTGGGCCACGCCTTCGTTGTACTGGGCAATGGCGGCTTGCTCTGCGGCCTTGAGCTTCCCGGCATCAAAAATAGGCTGGATTAATCCCGCGGCAATATTCCACAACCTGCTTCCTGGCCCGATGAGTAAATCCAGCTCCGAACTACTGTACCCGTAGGCACCAGTAAGCGATATCCGGGGGAAGCGCTCTGCCCTCGCTACCCCGATCCTTGCGTTCAACGCACGCAGCGTTGCTTCGGCCGCCTTTACGTCAGGACGCCTGAGCAAAAGGGTTGATGGCAATCCCGCAGGGATCTGCTTTAGCCCTGCAACGTAGTCACGGGTAATAGGAAATCCCCTCATTGGCCTTGGATATTCTCCAACTAATAAACTCAGAAACTGTGCAGTTCGTGCTATCTCTGCTCGGACCAAAGGAATGGCAGCCTCAGCCTGGGAAAGGGCGCTTTTGGCCTTTTTTACTTCCAGAAGGGGTGTAAGACCTATCTCATAACGGCTCTCTATTGCTTTAAGCGTCTTCCTGTAGTTCTCTGCCCTCTTCTGAGCAATATAGAGTCTGCGTTTAAGGATGCCCAACTTCAGGTACTGGGTCACAGCTTCGGCCTCGACCGACAATTGCACGGTGCGCAAATTTTCCTCAGCCCTAAGAAGCTCGGCTGCTGCGGCTTCGTCAGCCCTGGCCAGGCGGCCCCAGAGATCCAGCTCGTAGGATGCTGCCGCTGACAATAAAAATGTGTCAGTAGTGGTAGAAAAGGACTTGCCAGGCATGATACCTATCACCGGTCTTTCCTGCCGTTGCGCATTAGCCTCAAGAGTAACCCAGGGGAAGCGATTTGCATGTGTATTTCTTAACCTGGCCTGCGCCTCCATCACACGTTGTGCGGCTTGTTTTATATCCCAATTTCTGGCTCTAACTTGGTTGATAATCTGTTTGAGGCCAGGGCAAGGAAAGAGTTCCCACCACTGCAATTGTTCCAGAGTGGTCCCTGAGCCCTTTTGCGGAGCGTTGATGTAATTAGAAGGCACTTTCACATTTATGTCGGGCCGGGCATAATCAGGTCCGACCTTGACGCAGGAACAAAGCCAAAACAACATGGCAGTTAGAAATAGGATAAGCCCGCCCAGGTGACGCACCTTCATCATGAGCAGCCCCCATTGCCCATGCCAAGACCTCTTAATGAAAATGCAACTATGTGGTCACAAAGATTCTCCCTGAACTCGGAAGTATATCTTTTTCCAGTGAACAGGGATACGGGTCTTCGGGCAAACGTGAAGTAAATGATTTGAGAGAAGATGCTGAGCAAAATCAGTATCAGTTCGTGATCCCTGACCGGCGCAGGTAGGGCCTTACGAAGAAGCTCCACTAGCTCTCTCACAAAGGGGCGCATTACCTTCTTGGCAATCAGGTCAAATGCCTCTGAAGGACGTGCTATTTCCCTTGCCATAAGCTGACTATGCCTTATTCTCTCTTTTTCAGAAAATGGGCCCTCAAGAAAGGCCATGGCAAAGGCTCTAATAATTCCTTCAACGTCTGATCTTCCCGATTTTCTCAAGTTTTCCCTAAAGGATTCCTGTATCTTATAAGCCCTGGGGATCCAGCGACATTCAAAGACCTCTAAATAAAGATTCCTCTTTTGGCCAAAGTAATAATTAACAGCAGCCACGTTGCATCCTGCTGCCTTCACAATTTCTCTGATAGTGACCGCCTCGTAACCCTTTTCTGCGAAAAGCGCTTCCGATGCATCTAAAATGCGTTCCCTAGGGTGTGGCCCTTGGTTCGTCTCCACCATTATCCCTCCCAAGAAGGTCAAACAGCCGTATCAAACATGTGTTTGAATGTCAATATACATTTTTTCCTTTGCTACTCTGAACCAATTAAAAAACGGATTTTTGGGGTTCATATTCTAGACAACGGGTCTATCCAGAAAAACTTCTTTATGTTTGTAAGGCGATGCTTTAAACTAAACAAAAATCAGGGAGGTGATTATGTTTAGCCAAACTAAGTTATTTGCACTGTCCTTGTTGTGTGCCCTCGTTATTTCCTTTTCAGGTTCAAGCAGCGAGGCTCAGGAAAACGTAGTCCGTGACTACGTAGCCATTGTCAATGGCACCAAAATCAGCAAGCAAAAGTATGAAAGGGAATTGGCAAGCCTCAGGGCTAGGTTGAATAGATCTGGCAGACACCTCACGGCTGTCCAAGAACTGGAACTTAGAAAAAACCTTTTGGAGAGCATGATTAACCGTGAACTTCTCTATCAGCAAAGTGTCAAACTAGGTATTGAAGTCGGTCCCGAGGAGGTGGATAAACAACTTGAAGAGGTGAAGAAACATTATCCGGATGACGCCTCTTTCAAGACGGCCCTGAAAAGAGCTCATTATACAGAGGCCGGGGTGCGGACTCAACTCACGCGGGCCATTGCCATAGAAAAGTTCATCAACCAGCAGATAAAATCCAAAATCCATATCAGCGACAAACAGGTTCGCGAATTTTATGACAGCCATCCTGATCTGTTCAGACGCCCTGCCCAAGTAAGAGCAAGCCACATATTGGTCAAGCTGAGTGCAAATCCTACGAAGGAAGAAAAACAAGAGGCACTCAAGAAAATCGAGGATATACAAAAGAGGATTAACAACGGTGAAGACTTTGCGGAATTGGCCAAAAAATACTCAGATGGTCCTAGCGGTAAAAGAGGAGGAGATTTGGGCTATTTCTCAAAGGGACAGATGGTAAAGCCATTTGAGGATGCCGCGTTTTCTATGGAGATCGGCCAAGTCAGCGGTCCGGTGAAGACAATGTTCGGCTATCACTTGATAAAAGTCACCGACAAAAGGCCGGAAAGCACTATGAAGTTTGAACAGGTTAAGAATCAGCTCAAGGAATACCTTATCGACCAGGAATTACAAGAAGAAATAAAGGGTTACGCAGAAAATTTAAAGAAACACGCGAAGATAGAACGCTTCCTCTCTGGTGTGCCTTGAGCTCACACAATGTACACCGGTTCCCTTAAGATAAGATCTATTGCTGAGAGGGCGGCCTGGGCCAGTTCCGGATGAGTCTCTTGGAGACTCGCCACTTGCCTCAGATGATCTGCCGTCCTCATGACCAGCGATGCCAAATCGCCTTCATCCACTGCCACGAAAGACAGGAGTTGTTCCCAATCCACTCCCTTGGCCCAAAGGTTAAGGGCGGCGGCAGGCCAAAAAACCAAAGGCGGACTGTCAAAGCCTCTCCGCGCCTTCAAGGATCTCATAGCTGAGATTGACTTCATAACCTTTCCAAACACCGCTTCTACCTCAGAGATATCGAGCCCCTGGAAGATTCGCATTTCGATTTCTTGAATCCTATCCCAAACAAATGGGGCTATCGCCGCTGCGAGAAGTTCAGGTGAGAGGCCGCTAAAGGAGCCCGAGCGAATGGCCTCGGCTATGAGAAGAGGCTGGTCGAGTCTTAACTTAGATGCCCAAACCCCATCCGGGGTCAATTTATCTTTTTCATCCACAAAACCTGTGTCTTTCAGAAATCTCAAATGCCTTTTAAAACTAAGCCACAAGCCTCCCTCAATATGATCAAGTTCCATCGCCAAGACCCTGAACTCTCGGAGCAACCTCTTGAGAGGCCCTTTTTTCACTTGATGGCACGTGTGGTAGTGTTCGCATCCTTCACATGGGAGCTGGGAAAGCTTCTTGCTGATTTCTTCTCTTATCTCCTGGTCTTCACTGTCGGCCGCGGGGGAAGCTGTTAAATCTAATAGCCTCAGGGAGCCATGATCAATGCCTTCAAGGATATCCTTTAGCCTTTCAACGGAAATTTCAGGAGAAATCTCTATCCTGTGGTCGAATATCCCCCTTATTTGACTTATGTCCACCCTTCTTAGCCTCAATTTTTTCTTTCTTAGGGGTTTGCCCTTTCCAGTGTTATAGGCCAAACAAATGAACCTCCCCTCATCCACATACGTATCCAATAGGGCATATATATTGCCATTCTTGTGTAAGAAGAGACGACCCGGCACAAGTAAAGGGCGAAAGGATTGAATGGTTTTCTCGTACCGCAAGCTTTGATCAAGTTGCCTCGCATCTCGAAGTAAATCTGATCTCTTTTGGATATTTTCCAGTACCTCATAGGGGTCAGCAGTATCACACTTGCCCTGGGGAAGAATGTTTCTCAGTTGGGTAATCAAAGACTCCCATTGTTCTTTTAAATAGGATCCATAGTGCCTCTGTTGGAAGGTGGCAAAAGACAGATCAAGCAAGGATCTTATCTCATCAGGGCTGTGAGAAAGCAACAGGTTCAGCACCATTGAAAAGTTTATCCTGATTTGGCTAGTTACTGGCTCAGGCTCTGAATCTTTTAATTCCCATATCAACTGAGGATCTTGGTGTAGTCCCGGAACAATAAGTGCAAACCCTATCTGGTCTTTTCCCCTTCTGCCCGCCCTGCCGACCATTTGGTGTAGCTCTGTGGCAGATAGCTCTATAAACTCCCTGCCATTGTATCTGTCGCTTTGGACAAGAACGACCGTTCTTGCCGGAAAGTTTACCCCAGCTGCGACGGTAGAAGTTGAGAAAATGGCCTCTAGGTATCCCTTGTTCATCATTTTCTCAATGAGTACCTTCCAATAAGGCAACTGTCCTCCATGATGTGAGGCAACAAGGGATTCAAGCATATACTTGAGTTGTCTGTGCCGCTGTAGGTGAGGGTAGTTTTTGAGAAACAGGCGCACCTCTTGGTGCAGTTTTTCCTTGATCTCTTCTTTGTCTGGAGCACGTGGGCATAACAGTAAGGCCCTATCGCACTCCATTCTCGACTTCAAAAAAAAGATAGCGGGCAACAGATCGAATTGCCTTAGGATCCTGACTATTGCCCCAAAATCCACCCGCCGTGAGCCCCTTTTCCTCTTGCCTCCTCCTGAAGCGATAAATTTCCTTATCTTAGGGTTAAGCCCCCTCTTCCCACCCAAAGGCGCAAGAAGCCCGTCCGGGAAAAGGAACAGCATTTCCAGGGGCACGGGTCTTTCATGAGCTCTAACCACCTTTGCGGGTTGTCCTCGTATCTCTTCAAGCCATGCTGCTATCTCCTCTGCATTGGATATGGTTGCAGAAAGCAGCAATAGCCTGACCCTCGCAGGAAGGTATATGAGAACCTCCTCCCAGACTACTCCCCTGTCAGGATCACTGAGATAGTGCGCCTCATCCATTACAACCATATCGGCTGCAATGCTGACCCCTTCATGCATAGCGTCATATAGCTGGTTGCGCAGTATTTCAGTGGTGCCCACGATCACTGGGGCATCAGGGTTCTCCTTTCGGTCCCCCGTGATTATCCCGCAGTAAGGACTTCCGAACTCGTGGCAGAATTCCTGGTATATAGAGTTGGACAAGGCTTTCAGGGGAGAAGCGTACCACACCCGCTTTTGTTCTGCGAGCATTCCATGGATGGCCTGAATAGCTATCCATGTCTTACCTGCCCCTGTGGGCGCGCTAACCAAGACATCGTAGAAGCGGCATAGCTCAAGGGCTTCTTTTTGGAATGGATCAGGACAAAAAGGGCGTTCCTCTGGTATCCCGATCTTCTTAAGAAGGGGTTTTAACGAGGAATCAATCCGCGGATTTTCGTAAAGGCCTTTTTTGTATCTGTGATTTCTTTTTTCCCTGAACGCCAAATTCCTATGCCACCAGCTCCGATGCAATTAGATTCATGTCTTCCAGAATGCTTTTGCAGGCCCTTTCCAGATTAATGTTGGACAGCACGGATCTCAAATCTTGTAGCTCCTCACCACAGCCGAAGGCCACCTTCATTCCGTTCATATACACCTTTTCAGCTGCCTCGCACGCAAACAATCTTGCCGCAGCCCTGAGATATTCACAACTTCTCGTCTGACCACCCTCATAAACAGAGGCTTTTCTAGATAAAGCGTCTGCTACTTCGCACCAAGTCATCATGTCAGCCAGTAAAAACATGACAAATTGTTGCTTGGTTAGTTTTGCCTTCCGAGAAGCTAGAATAACCTCATTCATTGCATTAATAGCCCTAGAGAGTAAAGGACCTCCGCAGTCCTCTGGCAAGTTGGCGGCCTCCTGTGCCATTTCAGAATAGAAGCCCCCCTTTGATCTCACCGTCTCTCGCATCCGAAACATGGATATAATGTTTCTCTGAATTTCGCTTGTTCCTTCGTAAATGGTAAGAATCTTCACATCCCTCTTGATTTTCTCAACCTCATATTCCCTGATATACCCATAGCCGCCAAAGGCCTGGATACCGTCATTGGCCATGGCATCGCCCGCCTCAGTGGCAAAATATTTTGCTATGGACCCCTCCACCTCCATGCTTTCCTCACCGCTGTCAAGACAGTCTGCCACATATTCGACGTAAGACCGGGCAGCCTCCAGTTGGACAGCATGGGGTACTAGCAGCTTGTGGGTATAGCCCTGTTTCTCCGCAAGGGTTGTTCCAAACTGAACCCTTTCTTTTGAGTATTTGATGGCTCTTTCAAGAGAAGCCATCCCACCTCCTAGGCCAAAGGTGGCCACCATTAGACGAGTGTACCCAAACACCTTGTTTGCCTGCTTCAAGCCCTGCCCCTCCTGGCCGCCAATCAGGTTTTCGGCCGGCACAAATAAGTCTTCCAAAGACAGCGGGCAGGTATCAGAAGCTCTTATCCCGTGTTTGTCTTCGTGTTTTCCAGGCACAAGGCCTTTCCAGCCCTTCTCTACGATGAAAAAAGAAGGGCCTTTAGGGGTGTTGGCTAAAATAGTGTACAGGTCAGCAACACCGCCATTAGTAATGAACTGTTTCTGTCCGTTGAGTTTATACCCCGTTACCTTTCCTCCCTCTGTCACAGGCTCTGCGCGAGTCTTTAGAGCCTGCACATTGGATCCCGCGTTGGGCTCCGTAACGCCGTATGCAACGATTAATCCCTCTTCGGCAATACGACGTATATACTTCTCCTTTTGCTCTGCAGTCCCTCCGACCCTGATGGGGTCCATCCCCAAACAAATGGCCAAGAAAGAGGTAGCTATACCTAGGTCTGCCTTTGCCATCCTTTCAGAAACAATGGCAATCTCTTTCGCACCAGCACCGAGCCCTCCATATTCAGCGGGTATAAAAATCAGATGGAGCGCCATGTCAGGGCCTAGCATGAATCGAATCAATTCTTCAGGAAACTCTCCTGCCTTATCCATTTCCAGCTTGGCTTCAACCGTGAGTCTGTCCCGCTCAAGCTTGTCTATGGTATCTAAGATCATGTTAAGTGTTTCTCTGTCCATTCCCTCTTGTACCGACATTGATATTTCCCCCTTTAAATCTCCTATTCCGCTCTGCTGCTATTCAAAAAATACGCCTCAAATCCTGATCTAAATAGCAATCAAATTCTTAACATCCGAAATTTTTATAACCAAATATCATACCCCAATCAACTGGTCCAGAGCAAAATTCTACAACGAAAAGGCCCGCTCCAGCGTTGCAGGCGTTCGCAACGCACAAGGGCAGGCCCTGAATGAATGCTGCTGGACAGGTCCTAGTTTATCCGCTCTTGTCTTTTTTAGCTATTTTTCTTAACACCCTTGGTATGTCTGCCAGGAGGCCTTCGGACAACTCAGCCGGCTTTAGGTAAAAGTCCGTTATCTTCTCCTCTATCTCCTTGGCCTTTTCCCTTACCTTCGACCCATCCCCAACACGAATCGCCTTC
>QMLZ01000009.1 GCA_003646995.1 Deltaproteobacteria bacterium
ATCGATTTCGAGAAGGCTTTTGAGAGCGCTCTCCAGGAGAAAGAGGTAGAGGTAGAAATCACATCCGAGGATCTTGAAGGCTACCAACCCGAGGATTTTGAAAAGGAAGTACTCGCTGAAGCGGCTGAGGAAATAGAAGAACCTGAACAAGAGTTGACCGAAGAGCCAGTAGTTAGTCCGCCCCCTGAGGAACAGGTCGAAGTGCATTTGCCCCCCAAGAAGTCAAGGGTTGGACTTATAATCCTGATCATAGCGTTCCTTGTTGTTGTGGGAGCGGCAGCCATTGTATATTTTGCCCCTCAGATGATACCCGACTCACTTTCCTTCCTAAAAATGCCCGAGAAAAAAGCCGTTCATGATCTGGGTGTGAGGAGACTGTCGTTCAAAGCCGTAACAGGTTCGTTTATTAACACTGAGGGTAGTGGCCAGCTGTTTGTTGTGAGAGGAATGGTTGTGAATGACTACTCAAAGCCTAGGAGCTTTATCTTGGTCAAGGCGAGCATACTGGATGATAAAGGAAACGTTGTGAGGACCAAAAGGGCATATGCGGGTAACTCTTTTTCGGAGGAAGAACTGAGGAAGCTCCCATTTCAGGAAATTGAAAAGGCCATGAAAAACCCACGAGGTAAAGACGAGAGCAATGTCAATGTGGCGCCTGGGGCATCAATACCATTCATGATTGTCTTCAAAGACCTTCCGAGTGATCTAAGCGAGTTTACAGTAGAAGCGGTTAGCTCTTCGCCTGGACGATAGCAGGAGCTGGGATCAGACGTGACGTGGTATGGTCCGGACCGAAGAGGTGGGAGCTCAGGTAGTGTGCATATAGGCTCACGGCATGGGGATGCGGCGGTCGCTACCTATTTTGCAAGGCAAGCCAAATGTCTAACGGTTTTTATCATTTAAGTTACAAGGGCATAGTAAGAGGGTTAGGATTTATCGGCGCAATAGTCTTGTTCGGTGTTCTGGGTTATATGGTGCTGGAAGGCTGGCCTTTCTTGGATGCTCTTTATATGACGGTAATCACCATCACTACAGTGGGCTATGGAGAAATAGGCAGCCTCTCAACTAGCGGTAGAATTTTCACCATAGCTCTCATATTCCTGGGCATTGGAATAATGGCCTACTTTCTGGGAGTGGTGGCCCAAGCAATGGTGGAACTTCGGGTAAGATCTATCATAGGGAGGACGAAATTGGGATGGAGAATTAAGTCCATTAAGAACCACTATATCATTTGTGGGTATGGCAGGATAGGAAGGATTATTTGCCAAGAACTCAGGGCCCAAAACATTCCCGTGTTGGTGGTAGACAATGATGCTGATTCCCGGCAGCTACTGGAGGCCGCTGAAGTTCCTTTCATCATAGATGATGCCACAAATGAAGACGTCCTTAGTGAGGCAGGGATTGAAAGGGCCAAGGGACTCATAGCAGTGGTGTCTTCAGACGCAGATAACGTTTTTATTACCCTCACGGCAAGAGGCATGAATCCGAATCTGTTCATAGTCTCAAGGGCGGATGATGAAACGGTGGAAAGGAAGCTCTTGAGGGCAGGTGCAGATCGTGTTGTAATGCCCTATCTGATAGGGGGGCAGAAGATGGCCCAAACCATCATTAGACCCGCAGTTATGGATTTCTTGGAATTTACGGTCCACGATAAAGACATCGAGCTAAAGCTTGAGGAGCTGAAAGTGGAAGAGGCCTCCAAGCTTAATGGCGTCGCCCTAGTGGACTCTGGCATAAGGCAGGAGATGAATATAATTATTGTTGCCATAAGGAAGTCAAGTGGTCATATGGTCTTCAATCCCTCATCGCAAACTCGTATTGAAGCTGGGGATATCCTCATTGCACTTGGGCATGGAAACGAGCTCGACAAACTGGGCCATATCCTCCGAGGGGCGTGACATTTCTTGTCCCTAGCCGCCCTGACCACCATATTCACTGCTCTTGTAAAGTTGTTGAGCTCTGAGTAGGGCCTCTATGTCGTCGACACCCATGACTTCATCTGGGTCTTTCACAACCTCATAGCCAACTGATTTGCCATTGCGGGAAAATATTTCCACAAGGTCGGTTAGAAAGTATTCATTAATTATCCTTTTCTTGCCGTTGATTTGCTTTTCCACGTTGTGAGGGTTATGCTCTAGGTCTGCGAGATGCTCTAGAAGATGATCCCTTTTTACTGCATAGATGCCTGAATTACAAACTGACAGTCGTTCTCGATATTCCCTGGGCATGTCTTTCCAGTACTTCCATTCCACAATGCGATTGACAGTATCGCCGTTGAGTTCCAAAAGCCCGTATTGGCGCTTGGAATTTGGCATGAATCCAAGCACAGCCATATGATACGCTGCCAGTTTAGCAAGAAGCCCCAGATAAGTTTCCTTTCTCACCAGAGGCACATCTCCCATGGTTATGATTATTGATTCGGAGTTGACCGTTTGCAAAAATGGTTTACATGAAAGGAGGGCGCCCCCGGTTCCGTTAAGGATCTTTTGTTCGGAATATGAGACATGAAAGTGTGAAGTGGCCTCCATGACCTTCTTTTTGTGGTGGTTAACTACGATGCATTTTGGACCCTTGGGCAGATTTTCCAATATGTTGTGAATGAAAGGCCTTCGGCCCTCAAACTGCGTGGTACCAGGGATAAGTGGCAGCAGGGTTTTATTGCCGTTGTATCCTTTCATCCTGCTACCCCTTCCTGCAGCCATTATTATGGAGGCTACCAGGTTTTTTTGTGTCATGAGACTTACCCCTTGATCAGTGAGAGAGTTCTTGGATTCGCAAAGATCGTGCCTTGCATTGTTTCCATGGGAACAGGTAAAAGATTAACCGGTTAAGAGTATAGATGGGCCCATGCATCGTGTCAAATGAACCCCTGGGGTGTGGATGTTAGTTCTTGCCTGTAGATCTCATATTGGATATATTTCACAGCAACGAATACTTAACGAGGCAAAGGTAACAGGGCACCGGGATTTTAAGAGGGGGACAAATGGGCCAAAGGATGCCGAGGATATTGCTTGCAAAATTGGGGCATGGCCACAAGGAGGCTCTTCTGAATCTGGCAAAACGGCTCGGTGATGCGGGCTTTGAGATTGTGTATACCGAGCTTGAAGATCCAGCTGCGATTGTGGGGACAGCCATACAGGAGTCAGTGGACCACATCGGGATCACGGTGCTTGAGGACGGTGACATAAGCAATGTTCGGCGAATTAAAGGCCTCCTTGACCAAGGAGAAGAATCCCACGTTACCATTGCCGTGGGCGGCCTGATGAATGACAGGCAACTGGCCGAACTTCGTGAGGTAGGAGTTGATGCCTGTTTTCCTAAGGGAACAAGCTTCGATGAACTTGCAAGATGGGCACGTGAAAACATTACCAGTCATGGGCCGGCGGCTGCGCTTGGCAGTGGATTTCAAAGGATTCAGAAGGAGTGAACTAGTAAGATGCCCAGGTCTGGTATAAGGGATGTTGCTAGGTTTGCTGGATTAATAGCGGTGATACTTTATCTATCGAGCATTCTTACAAGAATGTCATATGCTTATGTGATGCCTTCCATGCAGGTGCTTGAAGAGATGGCGAAAAATTTTTCTGCTTTTAAGACCCTAGTCATTGTGCAGTGGGCCAAGAGTTCAGGGGAAAACAATGCCCAAGGCGAAGATCTTGTGGAGCAAAGGGTCTGGATCGCCAAAAGATGGCAAGCCAGATGTGAAAGGTCAGGTTCAACAGGACATAATGAAGGCTCGGAGGGCGGCCAAGCGCCTTGTGGATGGTGCGGAATAGAAAGATTCGAGGCGATGTTTTTGAATCACTCAACCTATGAGACAATCAATTTTCTTTCGAGCCTCGGGGTTGAGACCTCCAAGGTCTCACTAGCCCACATCGGTGCCAAGGTAGTCTATGTCATAGGGAAAAGGGGCAAGAGGGATTCGTATCTAATGATATCGAGGGACAAGTTTTTACCGATTGCTCTGCGGGTTTGGGATATCAGATCTCCTAGCGGTCCATTTACCGTGCGGTTCGATGAGTACAAGCAGGTTGGGAGAGGATGGTATCCCCACAGTATAATTTGTGAAACAGATCTCGGCCGCAAGGAGCAGTACGTTATCCAGGAAATAACACCAAACGTGCCCATTGAAGCCTCAGTCTTCCAACCAGACAAGACTCACGACATTGACCTGCCAGCCACATCTCCTCGGCAAGATGTCGTTGATGACCGAATCAAGGATGTTATAAGGACCCTTGAAGAGAAGTATCGATAGCTTTCGAAGATAATATAATCATGAAGAAGACCTCTCAAACATGTGTTGAGGTGGCTGTGACTTTGCCTGTGGAGGGGACATTCTCTTACATTGTCCCTCCTACCTTGAGTGGATTAGCATTACCTGGGTGTAAGGTTACTGTACCTTTCAAAAACAGAAAAGCAGAGGGATTTATCCTCGGCCTTGGTCAGACTGACGTCAAGGGAGAGCTAAAGGAGATACTAGCTGTCACAGATCCGCAACCACTTTTTCCCCCATCAGTGATACCTTTCTTTAGGTGGATCTCAGAGTATTACATCCATCCCATTGGCAAAGTCATTCAGTCTGTATTGCCCTCAGGGGTTACCCAGAGGATATGGAGGAACGTGGAAATAACAAGCGCCGGACAGGACTGCCTCAGAAAGGGAGAAATTTCAAAGGAGGATCTAGAAGTCTTGAAGCAACTGTCCAAACCGCATGGAAGAGTCCAGAATTACCCTATCGCCACGCTGAAGCACCTTGAACAACAGGGCCTGATAAAAGTAGTCGAGAAGGTTAGACCTCGGTTGGGCCCGCTTTTGAAGACATTTGTTGACTTCGTAGAGGATGAGCGCGACAAAGTTCTGAATATTGACCGCGGCTCCCTTAGGGCAAAGGGTGAGGCAGAGTTTCTCGACCTGATTTTGCAGCAGGGCCCGGTAATGCTTTCGGATTTGAAAAAAAGATTCAGCAATGCCTCCTACTTGGTAAGGAAATGGACCAAAAATGGAATACTTCGATCCTTCAAAGAAGCGGTCTTCAGGGCCCCTGAAGGGTTAATTTTCAAGCCTTCGAGGCCGCCTGAGTCCCTGTCTCCACACCAGAGGGAAGCAATCAAGAAGACCACCAGATTAATTGAAAGGGATAAGTTTTCGGTTTGCCTGCTCTACGGTATTACGGGGAGCGGCAAAACAGAGGTGTATCTTGAAGCGGTCAGGCGGACAATACAATTGGGCAGACAGGCGATTGTACTGGTTCCGGAAATCGCATTGGCCGTGTACATGGAGTCGGTTTTAAGGTCAAGGGTGAGCGGTACGGTGGGAACTTACCATAGCGGTCTAAGCCCCGGGCAGCGGTATGATCAGTGGGTCAAGATGGCTAGTGGGGACATAGACGTGGTGGTGGGAGCTAGATCAGCCCTTTTTGCCCCTCTTCCGAGATTGGGCCTAATAGTGGTGGATGAGGAACATGACTGGGCCTACAAGCAGGATAGAGCGCCCTATTACCATGGGCGGGATGCTGCTGTAGCCAGAGGCAGGATAGAGAACGCTGTTGTCTTGCTCGGCTCCGGGACGCCCTCGATCCAGTCATATGCTAATTGTATCAAGACGCGTTACCACCTGATAAGAATGCCCGAGAGAATTGAGAACAGGCGGTTTCCCGAGATCGAGGTGGTTGATATGAGAGAGTTGGAAGAGCAAGGTGCGAAGAGGATGCTGAGCTCTCGCCTACTTGAGGCCCTTGAAGAGAATTTAAAACGCAATAAGCAGACTATGCTTTTCCTAAACAGAAGAGGATTTTTCCGGTTGTTCGTGTGCAAGTTTTGCGGTGCGATTCTCACGTGTCCCAACTGTCATGTTTCCCTGATCTACCACCTGGACTACAATAAGCTCATGTGCCATTACTGCGGCTATTGTACTGGTCCCAGTCAAAGCTGCCCGGATTGTAAGCGCACCGGTCTCAAGAGCTGGGGTTTTGGAACGGAAAGAGTAGAGCAGGAACTCTGCGAGCTTTTTCCCAATGCAAGGATAGCCCGTATGGACACGGACTCAACAAGGAAAAAGGGCAGGGCTCAAGCTATCCTCAAGGATTTTATTGATCATAATATTGACGTCCTTATAGGGACTCAGATGATAACCAAGGGCTACCATGTGCCGGATGTGACCCTTGTGGGGGTGATAGGTGCTGACCTAAGCCTTGGATTCCCTGACTTTAGGGCAGCTGAGCGCACTTTTCAATTGTTATCGCAGGTAGCAGGGAGAGCTGGCCGGGGAAGGGAAAGAGGAAAAGTTATAATACAGACATATAATCCAGATCACTATGCCATTCGCGCCGCCATCTCCCAAGATTATGAGGCCCTGTATCGAACAGAGATGGAGCTCAGAGAACAACTTGGTTTCCCCCCGTTTAGCTATCTTATTTCCTTGAGATTACAAGGAAATTCTAGAGATAAGACTGAAGAATGCGCGGCTGGATTGGCTGAGAGGTTAAAAAAAACAGTGGAAAAGTGGCCCAAGAAAGGGAGAGAGATCCAAATACTGGGACCAGCCGAAGCACCCATCGCAAAGCTAAGGGGAAAGTATCGATGGCAAATCTTGATAAAGGCGAAAAGGCCTCTACTAGCCCAACGGCTCTTGGAGGTGGCCCGCAAAAAGTCTGAGCAGGGCTTTAGGACTAAGGGTGTACAGATTATTTTGGATGTTGACCCTTACCAAATGATGTAAAAACGGCGCCAGCCATGTAACCTACCACAGTGTGTTTTTCCCCCGTGACATCCCCCGAATTAGCGGCATTGAGTATGACAACCCGATTCGCCCCTAGGGCTTTAGAGACAAGCAGAACGGTAATTACAGGGCCACCTCCACAGGCCTCGCACAATCCGGTGCGCAATGCCTCATAAAGGCCTTGGGTATCCATTTTTTTGACTAGCTCAATGAACCGGGAATCCAGCCTTTTGGCTGTAAGGTAATCGTGGTAGTGAGAAAGGTCAGAGCTTGCCAGCAACAAGGTATTGCCTGCAGAGGAGACAATTGAAGAGAGTACGCGGGAGAGCATCTTGCAGGTCTTATAGTCTTGGCTGCCCATCAAGATGGGAACAATGACAAAGTCTTTCAATACTGTTTGGAGAAAAGGTAGTTGTATTTCAAGTGAGTGCTCAGCTGCATGAGCGTTCTGGTACCAGTGAATTGAAGGGGCCGCGCGTAGTATCGCTTTCGCCATATCCACATCAACTCTCACAATACCCAACGGGGTACGGTAACCTTCTTGCAGATTCACCGAAACCCCTTCAAAAGGGATCCTGTGGCTGGGACCAATAAGAATAACCCTGCTGAAATGACGAGCTCTCAAGAGCTTGTATGCATGGGCCGCTACTTGGCCCGAGTACCTATAACCCGCATGGGGAACTATTATGGCCTTTAGAGCTCCCTCTGTAGGTTGGACATTGGCGCGTCTAAGGAAATTTAGGATTGTTTTTCTGAGCGTATCGGGTGAACCTGGGTACCAAGTGCCAGCAAGTATGGAAGGTCTAATGGAAATAGGCGTTTTTCTCTGGGCTTGGACATCGCTCAAGGCTGGGTTGAAGGCTGCCCACACCAGCGTGGCCAGTAACACTAGGTTTAAGGTTTTTATTCGTGTCATGAGAGTTCCTTGGCGAAAAAGCTTGCCATATTATAAGGGATCGGGGTAAAAATAAAACCCTTTTATGACAAGGATCGGCCCGTATAGGACATAATTACGGGCAAGTTGTATTGCCTGAAATTGACAAGTTTACTTTGTACCTTATGTTTAGGGTAAAGCTATTATGACAGGAGAAATCGAAAAATGGACAATAAGTACCAATTGAGACTATATCTTCTTTTTGTCACTATTTCCATTGCTCTGTTTGTCTCGGGCTGCAGTGAAAAGGTTAGTGCTAGGCCGCAGGCACCCAATTTCACATTAACGGACATATATGGAAACCAAGTGAGCCTGGATCAGTTCAAAGGGTCGCCTGTTATACTGGACTTTTGGGCTACGTGGTGCCCACCATGCAGGATGTCCATCCCAGAGCTCATAAAGATACAGGAAGAATATAGGGACAAGGGTCTGGTGGTAATCGGCCTGTCGCTTGACGATCCTTCCCAGGCCTCCAATGCGTATCTCAAGGAGTTCCAAAAGGAGTACAAGATAAATTATCTAATTCTGAGAGCTAACCGTAGGGTGGTTGCTGACTACTTTGGCTACGAGAATCCGGCCATTCCAACAATGTTTTTCGTGGACCGAGAGGGGAGAATAGTTGAAAAAATAGTGGGCTTCAGGCCCAACGCAGTGAAGATGGTCTTAGCCGAGCTTCTAAAAGAATGATCGTCGATTTCCACACACATCTTTTTCCCCCAGAATTGAGGGCAGATCGGGCTAGATTTTTTGAGGGTGAGCCTGCGTTCAAAGAGATATACGAGTCCTCTAAAGCAAGGCTAGCGGGTGTTGAGGATCTCCTTCGCCATATGGATCAGGCAGGTATTGATAAAAGCGTTATATTTGGATTTCCATGGGAGCGGTCTGATAATTTTAAGAGGAATAATGACTATGTCCTCGAGACAGTGGGACGTTATCCGGATAGGTTCATAGGTTTTGCCTGCTTTTCTCCCCTTTCGCCAAAGGGTGCAAGTGAGGCTGAAAGATGTATTTCTTCAGGTCTCAGGGGTGTCGGGGAGCTTGCTGTTTATGGGGGTGGACTAAACCGCTCAGTGATTGAGGCGCTTAGGGAGGTCATGGCGGTTTGTAAGGATAGGGACGTGCCTGTGCTGGTTCACACCAATGAGCCCGTCGGCCATCAATATCCAGGGAAGGCCCCTATGACATTAAAACAGGTTTATGACTTTGTTGAAGAATTTGCACAAAACCGGATCATACTCGCCCACTGGGGGGGGGGATTGTTTTTTTATGGGTTGATGAAAAAGCAAGTTCGGGAGACACTGCAGAATGTGTGGTTTGACACCGCTGCTTCACCCTTCCTTTATAAGCGGGATGTGTACGTAATAGCTGGGGATATTATCGGATATGAGAAAATCCTTTTTGGAACCGATTTTCCCTTACTGCCAGCAGAACGGTATTTCAGAGAAATGGATGCTGCGGGGATTGAGGAGGAAGAACGGAGGAAGATTACTGGCGGAAATGCTCAGACGCTGCTGAATATTGCACAGACTTAGAAATTGCTTTCAAGGAGGAGGATAAAACATGGGGGAATTGATGGATGCAATAAAGGGTCGGCGAAGTGTGCGAAAGTACCAAGATAAGGAAGTAACAGACGACACATTGAATCGTATCTTGGAAGCAGTCCAGTGGGCGCCTTCCTGGGCAAACACTCAATGCTGGGAGATTATAGTAGTAAAAGATCCTGCGAATAAGGGCAAGCTGCAGGCCACCTTGCCAAAGACAAATCCGGCCTCAAAAGCAATCGTTGATGCGCCCGTGGTCCTGGTTGTTTGTGGTAAGCTGAAGTCGTCGGGTTACTATAAGGGAGAAGTTACAACAAAGCACGGTGATTGGTTCATGTTTGATTTGGGCATTGCCACCCAGAATATTTGCTTGGCGGCCTATGACCAGGGTCTTGGCACGGTAATAGTAGGGTTGTTTGACCATGACAAGGCAAGAGAGGTGGTGGGCCTACCAGAGGGCTACGAGGTCGTGGCGATAGTGCCGGTGGGTTATCCTGCAAAGGATGCGTCTGCGCCGAAGAGGCGGGAGATCTCTGACTTTACCCATTACGAGAAATTTTGATCCATTCTCCAGGGAAATAGCAAATCAGTTGGCGGGCTGGACTATTAGAGGGGGATCTCAGCATTTCCTTATTTCTATCTTGCCCGCCAAGTATTCTTTGACCTTCCGAATCGGCACTTCGTTTCTGTGAAAGATGCCGGCTGCAAGGGCGGACTCGGCCCGTGTCTTGGTGAACACCTCATAGAAGTGCTCTTCACAGCCAGCCCCGCTGGAGGCAATGACCGGGATGCTGACGGCCTCCTTTACAGCATTTATCAGTTCGATGTCAAAGCCTAGATTCGTTCCGTCCCTATCAATGCAGTTCAGTAGTATCTCTCCGGCCCCCAGCTCCTCTCCTACCTTTGCCAGTGTCACGGCATCCAGGTCTCTACGTTCTCTTCCCCCGTTTATGGTGCATTGGTACCAGCAAAATTGCTCACCGTTCGGGCCCGGGATAGAGGTTTCGATCACGTGGTGCTTTACTTCGGCAGGAGATCGCACATAGACCCTTTTAGGATCAATGGATATGACTACTGCCTGATTACCATAAACTCTGGAGATCTCTTCAATGGTACTCTTTCCTGTGCCCTTTCCACGTTGAAGGTATCTTTCGGCGATAAGCACAGCGTCACTTCCTATGGATACTTTGTCCGCACCTGAGCGAAAGTATTCAGAAGCCACTTCCAAAGCTGAATAGTGCTTTCCTCTCTTATCCGTATAATCCCGGATTCCGCCACCAATGGTCAGAGGAACAAAAACGTTTTCCGAAGTACGGCGAAGCACCTCCAGCATAGGAATGTCTTCCAGAGGAAAATCCCTGAACCCGGTTATGTTAAGGAAGGTTATCTCATCTGCCCCTTCCTCATAGTAACGTCTGGCAAGACTAACAGGTTTGCCAAGGTTTCTGACCTGCCCTTTTTCCCTGACATCGTATTGGTCCCCCTTAGTCACCACTAAGTCACCTCGATCATTGGTCCTTACGTCCAAACACGCAATGATTCTCTTGGCTAATTTGGTAATACTTGGAGATTTAGGGGGACGGACCGGTGTTGTGGAGGGTTCTAAAAAATTTTTCAATAGCATGAGGCCGGGGTTCCCGCTCTTTTCAGGGTGAAATTGTGTGGCGATCACGGCCCCCTTTTGTACAGAACTTACAAATTTGTAACCATAGTCGGTTGTGGTGAGGATGATCTCTTTTTCCTGGGGGACCACATGGTAAGAATGCACGAAATAGAATTTTTCTTCCCCCTTAAGTCCATTAAATATCCTGGATGGTTGGACGCAGGTAATGCCGTTCCATCCTATGTGCGGTACGGAAAGGTCAATGCTAAAGCGCTTGACCCTTCCCTTGAATATGCCAAGGCCAGCAACCCCCGGTGCTTCTTCACTGCTGTCGAACAGTACTTGAAGACCGAGGCAGATCCCGAAGAATGGGCGGCCGCTGAGAATGTACGAACGTAGAGGCTCAACAAAGCCCTTCGAGGTGAGGTTATGCATGATTTGTCCAAAGTTGCCAACACCCGGGAAGACTATTTGCTTGGCGTCTGTTATATCTTTTGGAGTCTTGATGAACTTAACGTCGTAACCAAGGCTCTTGATGGCATTGACCACACTTCGGACATTGCCAGCCCCATAATCCAACAATGACACCATAACCGTACTCCAAGGGTCTTGCTCTAGATCCTTAAACAAAAAGCCCCTTCAGCCCGTCTAAGGGCCCTTAGGGGCTAAAAAGAAGACTTCTAAAATTTATCAAAAGTTGAACAGCGTATCAAGTTCCTCGTCGGGCACATCAAAAACTTCATTGTGAGGTGGAAGCGTCTCTATCTTGAAGAACTCGGGCAGTCTGTCGTCTGCTGGAGTGAAGCCTGCTTTCTGATTGAATTCCCTTTCTAGCTTGAGAACGTTTTTCCCAATGGCCAGGGCGTCGTCGGCCGTGAGGGATAGCCCGTACTTTGCATTTACCATGTCTACAACCGCCGTAAAGGCATCGGGCATATCCATGACGGGAAAAGCCACAAACAGGCACAGGCCTAAGGTGTCTATCAATGCAGTGGAGATCTGAAGATTCCTTGAGAGCTCTACTTGGCCGTCCGGCTTGAGGGGATCCACGTCGCCTCCCACTTTCATAATATTGGTTGCTACTGCATAACCAGAGGTATGGTCCGCCCCCATAGTGGAGGTGGCGTATGTGACCCCGATTCCCTTGATAGCCCTGGGATCATATGCGGGAAGGGCTTGATTTTTCACCACGGGCACCCTTCTGATGCCAAATGTTTTTCCTACCACTGCTGCGCCACCAGCGAGGATCCTACCAAGGGGCGTGCCTTTGCCCACTTCAGCAATGAGTTCCTCTGCACCTGCTGCATCCCCGAATTGTTTGATCCCTGCTTCCATGGCCACTGCGATGGCGTTGCCCATTTCAATGGTATCCAGTCCAAAGTCGTCACATGCCTTATCTATCCTGGCAATGGTATCCAAGTCGTCGATCCCGCAATTGGGGCCCCAAGCCCACACGGTTTCGTATTCAGGCCATTTTGAGACGTATTGCCCGTTTTCATCGTTGAAGATACCACTACACCGTATAACGCAACCAGACATACAGCCATGGCTGACAATGCCTTTTCTCTCTTGGGTGATCTTGTTCAGTGTTTCTCCTGCGACCTTTTCAGCGCCTTCGAATTGCCCGGAGCTAAAATTCCTGGTAGGAAGTCCTCCTGCCTCGTTTATGACGTTGATAAGGATGTCGGTCCCGTAGTTAGTAAGGCCCTGACTGGTTACTGGGTGTTCTTTTAGTGCATTCACGAATCGTTTTGCGGCGTCCTTAAAGGCTTCCTTATCTTGTATGGGAGCCATCTCCCCTTCAGTTGGATCTATTATTATGGCCTTAAGGTGTTTAGATCCCATCACTGCACCAAGTCCACCACGACCTGCATGACGCGTTGGACGCTGCTCGCGGTCGGTGAAGGCCACACTTGAGGCAGCCATTTTCCACTCCCCGGCCGGACCGATACTGGCAAAGCCCACTTTGTCTCCAAACTGTGCCTTCAGCTTATCTACAACAGCATAATTGCCCAGTCCCTTAAGATCGTCTGCTGGTGTAAGTTCAAACTTATCTTTTCCCACATATAGCTTGTAAAGGCGTTCTTCTTTGGGATAGCCCTCTACGACAATGGCTGCTATTCCCAGTTTGGCAAGGTACTGCCCAGGTTGTCCTCCTGAGTTTGCCTCCTTTATAGTGCCGGTCAAAGGGCTTTTGGCCCCCACGGAAATTCTCCCGGAATTGGCACAATTGGTACCTCCGAGAAGTCCAGGAGCAAATACCAGCTTATTGTTGGGACCAATAGGGGAGCATGTGGGTGGAACTTCTTTTGCTACTATCGCTGAGGTCAATCCGCGGCCTCCTAGCCCTTCGTATTCCTTCGGGATTTCTTCTGCCTTGACAGATAGATCGGACATGTTTACTCTAACGATCCTGAACATAGCGGCCTCCTTTCTTCGCTAAAGGTGGGTTAACAGATGGGCAGATAAAAAGATCCTTACATACCTTTTCAATCTTTTCAAGTGATTTTTGACGGGTCGGTGAATGGATTCAGAATCGGTAAAAAAGGGACGGCAGGAGACAGCGGAGGAGATTTTACGGAGGGAGACAGGGGAACTCAGGAATTTTAGGCCCTTTGAGAAGTATTTGGTGACAGGTATATGTATTGCGTGGGCTCTTTACCAGCTTGCCCTTCCGAGCGTTATCATTGTTGATCAAACCACTGAAAGGGCCATTCACTTGGCCTTTGCCATGGGCCTCCTATTTTTGGTTAGGCCTATTTTCATAACATCCAATCCGAAACTTCGGTGGCTTGCTGCAACGGATCGCATATCCGTGGCAGACTATGCATGTTCTATCTTAGGGGTTCTTACTGCACTTTATCTTGCCATAGACTATGAGGGTATTGCCATGAGGGCAGGTATCCCCATAACCAGAGATATTGTTTCTGGTGTGATACTGGTGATCCTGCTCTTGGAAGCAACCCGAAGAATGATAGGCCCAGCACTGTCCGTAATAGCCATCCTTTTTACGGTGTACGCTTTCATGGGGCCATACCTCCCGGATTTTCTCGCATACAAGGGGGTCAGCCTAACCAAGTATATGAGCAATGTCACCTTGTCCACGGAAGGCATTTACGGGATACCGCTTGGGGTTTCCTCGGCCATCGTTTACCTGTTTGTCCTCCTTGGAGCGATCCTAAACCAGGCCGGGGCAGGGGACTTTTTTACAAAATTGGCCTTGTCCCTGTTGGGCCGTTATAAGGGAGGCGCTGCAAAAGCCGCAGTGGTGGCAAGTGCAGCTACAGGATTGGTGTCAGGGTCAAGTATCGCAAATATTGTTACCACAGGAAATTTTACCATCCCACTTATGAAGAGGATCGGGTATCCACCGAAAAAGGCGGCTGCGGTGGAAGTTGCGGCAAGTACTGACGGACAGCTCATGCCGCCCATCATGGGCGCTGCTGCTTTCATAATTGCAGAGTACGTCAACGTCCCCTATGTCGATGTTATAAAAGCAGCGGCAATACCTGCATTTGCCTCGTATTTTGGTTTGTTTTGTATCACTCACCTTGAAGCCTCAAAACACGGGATAAAAGGGTTGCCGCCGGAACTTGTGCCCAAGTTTTTCGGGACGTTGAAAACGGGATTGCACTATCTGATACCTGTGGCGGTTCTGCTGGTAGAACTTATTTACTTTCGCCATTCACCAGAGCTTTCCGCTTTCCGCTCCATCATAGTTCTATTTCTGGTGATTTTTTACCAGGAGATTCGCAATGCCCTTCAAGAGAAGAGGAGCATTATCTCAGGTATAAAGAAGACCTTTTTGATCTTGAGAGACGGTACAGTACAGGGTTCTAGGAACATGCTGGCAGTGGCGCTGGCGTGTGCATCGGCTGGGATAATCGTGGCGGTGGTAAACATGGGAATCGGGGGCATGATTTCCGCTGTGGTAGAATACATATCAGGGGGAAACTTTTTTATCCTGTTATTGATCACAGCATTTGCAAGCCTCATGATAGGAATGGGCCTCCCAACCACAGCAACTTATATTGTGATGGCCTCCCTTACCGCCCCGGTACTGGTAGAGGTAGGGGAAATCTACGGTTTCCTGGTACCCCTAATGGCAGCACATCTTTTCTGCTTTTATTTTGGAATCCTCGCTGATGATACCCCACCCGTGGGGCTGGCAGCATATGCCGCATCGGCCATTGCCATGTCAGAGCCCATTCCAACCGGAGTACAAGGTTTTCTTTACGATATACGCACCTCTTTTATTGCCTTTATGTTCATGTTCAATCCCGAATTGATTCTTGATGGGATTACCTCATGGATAAAGGCGATTATGATCTTTGTGATGGCCCTGGTGGGTATGTCCGCCTTTGAGTGCTTTGCACAGGGGTGGGGCCTTACGAAGAATAAATGGTATGATATACCGTTTTTCTTGGCCACGGCCTTTACACTGCTTAATCCAGGGGCCGTGGCGCATCTTTTCCATGTAACAGGCAACAGTAAATACTACTTCTTTTTTGTAGGCCTGTTGTTCTATGCAATAGCCTTGCTTATCCAGAAATCCAGATTGAGCTTTCAGGGGAGTAGCTGAAAAGCCCTTATCGTCAGACTAATCTCTTCTGAAGTATCCATTTTGAATTCCCTGCACATCAGTGTTGACTATTTATATGCCCTCACATAGGATCAAGTTGATAAGCCTACTTTTTAAGGGGCAAGAAGACAGTGCGAGGTGATCATGGCGCTCAAGGTTATCCTAAGCTCAACCCTAAGAAGGTACGTTCGAGATTATGATCCGGTAGAGGGGATGAGTGTGCAAGTAGCAAAGGGAACAAGTATTAAGGAATTACTACGTGTCCTGGGAATCCCTGAGAAGGATATCAAGATCGCAATGGTCAATGGAATAAGAACGAATTTGGATGCTATACTTGAGGGTAATGAAAGGGTGGGGCTGTTTCCTGCCGTAGGAGGGGGATAAGTTGGGCTCTGTGTATGTGAAGATTTTCGGTTTACTCCGGGATATGCTAAGGGAGCGGGGGATTCCGTACGAACAGGAAATTGATATCCCCTCCGAGGGGATTCGGGCGGCGGACCTGGTGGAAAAATTGCAAATTCCGGTTAGCATGGTGGAGGCTGTGTTTAGAAATGGGAGGATCATAAATATATATGAAATGGTGTATCCGGGTGAGCGTATCGGGCTATTTCCTTTTGGAACTCCCGGCCCGTATAGGGTCTTTTTAGGCATGCTCAGGGAAAATGCCAGAAGAAAGGCGCTTGAGGAGCAACTTTCAGAAGGAGAGTAAATGGATCTTCAGCTACGTGATATGATTAAGAACGCATCGGTTAGGATAAAAAGCATGGCCGGGCAAGAGCTCTTGGTGTTGCACGAGGAAAATGCCCGGGAGATTGCAAATCAAGCAGGATCGTCCTTGCGCGAGGTTTTTAAGACTGCACTCATGCAGGATATCGTGCCGTACCGCTATTTGCGCAACGGCGGTATTATCTCTTGCAAGGACCAGCTTGTATTGGCCGAAAGCACTGTAGCCGTAATAGGGGCCGGGGGGCTTGGTGGACAGGTAATCCTTCTCCTTGCCCGCACCGGCATAGGGAAGCTGGTGGTGATAGACTCGGATAGGTTTGATGAGACGAATCTTAACCGCCAGGCACTTTGCACAATGGACTGCCTAGGCAAATCAAAGGCCCTGGAGGCTGGGGAAAAGGTGAGAGAAATAAATCCTGCCGTTGAGGTTGAGCCACACGAAGTCAGGCTCACGCCTGCTAATTCTGGAACCTTTCTAAAAGGTGTGCATGTGATCGTTGACGCCTTGGACAACGTGGTGGACCGTTTTGTTCTCGAAAGGGTTGCAAAGGCGCTGCGTGTTCCCATGGTGCATGCCGGTATTGCGGGCTTTGAGGGCCAGGTCATGACCATCTACCCGGAGGACCCGGGCCTTGCCTTGGTTTATGGAGACCCGGCCAAGTGGGGAAAGGCAAGGAAAACGCCCGAGGCTCTGCTCGGTGTCCCTGCGGTCACTGCCTCACTGGTAGCAACGCTGGAGGCCATGGAGGTGCTGAAGATACTTCTGGGAAAGGGGGAGCCAATGAGGAATCGGCTCTTGAGGCCAGATCTTGAAACAGGGGAGTTCCATCAGATAATGTTTGCATGAGCATCCTTTCAGTTGGGGCTATTTGAATACCTCTGGGTCAATTTCCTGGTTAAAGATTATTTTTTTTATGGCGATTTGCATGTTGCTGCCTTTTTCACTGTGGGTTACCTCAATGTGATCTGCATATATAAACTGCCGCATTACCTTAAAGTCTGAGAATTTAACTTGCAGTCCTAATTCCGGGTACAATACAATCGAGGGAAATTTCCCTTCCCTATCAAGGTAAATTATTTGCTCCCTTTTTCCCCTGCTCAGCAGAACAAAGGCCTGCTCTGTATCGGACCACGACAGGCTTCCCCTGTGCATCACCTCGGGGTAGGCTCTCATAATTGACCACAATACACTTCTGTCAAGTGCTGGCAGATTGCCCGCAATAGAACCGCTGATACCCAATTGAGCGTTATATGTCCGCTTATGGTAAAGGTCATTGATTATGACCTGTTTTCCTTTTACCAGGATATTTACCAGAGGAAGACCCCAAGAATGGGTAATTTCTGTTTTGATGCGGAAAGGACTCCTTGTAGCCACACACAAGAAGGTTGCAGGAATGCGCTGGGCTGTATCTATTATCACCATTCGCCCAGTAGTAATGAAGCTTCGAACCATCTTTGCCTGCACGTCCAACGCTTCTCTTGCAGCCTTGACACGTGAGACAGGGACAGAAGTGACTTGCCGGGGCCTAAGGGGTGCGCATGCAAACACTGCAAAAATACACGCACAGCATGTGAGTACTGCGAAAGTCCTGGGGCCCGACAAGGTCAATTTTTCTTAGCCTTCAAGAATTGCTCGACAGTGCTTATTTTTTTCTTTATTTCTTCAGCCTTTGGATGCTTCAATGACAAGGCCTTTTTATAATGCTCCAAAGAGGCTTTATAATCTTTCTTCTTAAAGTAAGCGTCTCCCAGGTGCTCATTAATGGTTGGATCATCAGGGGTGAGGCTAATGGCTTTTTCTAGATACTTGATGGCTTCATCATATAAACCCTTTTGGAAATAGACCCAGCCCAAGCTGTCCACAATATAGCCGCTGTTAGGCTTCAGCTTTAGAGCTTTTTTGATAAGCTTCATAGCTTCGTCCAGGCGAATCCCTTGCTCCGCATACGTGTAACCTATGTAGTTTAAGGCTTCAGCATGCTGGGGGTTGATCGCGAGCACCTGTCTCATTTTTTCCAGGCAAGCTTCCTTGTCGCCATTTTTGTCAAGGATTACACCGAGGCGGAAAATAAGCCGTACGTCACGCGGGCTATTGGTTAGGCCTTCTTTTAACACTTTTATTGCTTTAGGGTATTGCTCGGCGGTTTCGTAGATTCCGGCGAGCATGAGATACAATTCGGGCCTCTTCTTGTCCAAGTCTATGGCTTGCTTTAAAACCCGGATAGCTTCATCTGTTTTGCCCTGGTCGTCCAGGATGTATGCGATGTGCAACTGAGATGGTATGTAATAGGGCGAGTCTTTGGTTATCTTCCGAAAATGCTCTAGTGCTTTTTCCTGTTCTCCCAGCTCCTCGTAACCAGCAGCAAGATAATATCTGGACTTTTGGTCGTTGGGCCATGCAGAAACAATCAAGCTCAGCTCATTAATTGATTCCTGGATCCTGCCGTGACGAAGGTACAGCAGGCCGAGGGCTTGCCTGCTCGGTTCCCCCGGTTTTGAGCGGCTTCTTATGGCCTCCATTTGCTTTTCAGCTTTGTCCTTGAGCCCCAGTTTGTAGTAAACTTCTACCAATTTTTCTCGGGCTCCAAGGTTATCTGGATAGGAATCAAGGAGCCTTTCATAAAACTGTGCTGCCTTTTGGTACTGACCAGTGGCCTGGTAAAGGCTTGCCAGTTCAAATAGGGCCGGCTCCAATGTTCCATTGAGGGCTAAGGCCCTTTTGTATGACTCCTCCGCTTTTTTGAATTTGTGCATTTCTAGGAATATTCTACCCTTGTAGTAGTGGGCGATCAAAAGGTCTGGATTTTGCTTGAGTAGCAGGTCAAGATGTGAAAGTGCCTTGCCATATTCTTTTTGGCGTATGTATATGGTGGTCACAATTAGCCTGACACGTCGGTCCTTAGGGCGCTCTTTCAGAACCTGCTCATAGAGCATAGCAGCTTCTTGGTCCCTGTTGACCAGCGAGTAGAGATCTGCGAGCAATGTTTTGGTGCCGACATCATTAGGTGAGAGACTAAGCGCCTTACGGGCATATGTGATGGCTTCTTGGTAATCCCTCATCCGTTTGCACAGCACGGCCATTTTCTTGTTAAGGTAAGGCGATTGCGGATCATTTTTGAGGCTCGTAGAAAGAAATTCTTTAGCCTCTTTTAGGTTTCCTTTTGAAAGGGCAAGGGAGAATTTCATGTAATTGAGATACGACGCGTATTTGTTGTCTCTAACCTCAGAGGAGGTGAGGGTGGGAGGTGTCGTTACCTTGGTCTGTGGTTGGGTAGGGAGTGCTGTGAACCGGCTACAACCATAAACACTGAGGCCTACAACAGCGACAGCAGAGATCAGTGAGAGCAGCTTTTTCATTTGAGATAGTCCGAGTATAATTCTTCAAAATCAGGAATCTGTTCCTTGAGGAATTTTTTTGCCTTTTTCACGAGCCTTTCCTGGATCTGACGTATTCTTTCCCTAGATATATTGTATTTATCGCCCAGTTCCTGCAAGGTCATGGGTTTTTCAGCCATTATCCTACTATCGAAAATATCAGCTTCCTTTCCAGAAAGAGTTTTTCTGAACTCTTTTAGTTTCTCAAGCAGCAACTCTCTGGCCTCATGCTCGGACAGCTCCTCTTCGGCTGAGCGAGCAGGGTCAGGGAGCAAGGCGCCGAAAGACTCTCTCGAATCGTCGCTGACCGGAGAGCTGAGGGAAACTTCCCATCCACCCAATCGCTGGCTCATTTCCACCACTTCTTCTTCCTTAACATCGAGGCGCTCGGCAAGCAGGCGAGGCTCCGGATTAAAACCCTGTGCGATCAGCTTATCTCTTTCTTTCGCTAAATTGAAAAAAAGCTTTCGCTGACTTTGGGTCGTACCTATTTTTACGAGCTTCCAATTGTCCATTATGAACTTCAGGATATATGCCTTTATCCAGAATGATGCATAATAAGAAAACTTGATCCCCCTGTAGGGATCGAACTTTCGTACCGCTTGAACGAGACCCACGTTTCCCTCTTGGATGAGGTCAAGGAGATTTCTTGTCCAATAACGATGAAAGTCCATGGCGATCTTAACTACGAGCCTCAAGTTGGAGGTTATTAATATGTAAGCTGCCCTTTGGTCATTGTGCTCTCGCACCCTGATGGCCAGTTCTGTTTCTTCTTCCCGTGTAAGCAGCCTGAACTTTTTGATTTCCATAAGGTACATTTGAAGGGGATCGTATGGAACAACGCCCCTTTCTTCAGGTACCACAGCAGGCGCGAGAATTTCCTCGTCAGTATCTGCCAAAGGAACATCGAGTTCCGGGCCGAGACCTGGCATTTCTTGTTTTTCCCGTTCTTTGGTTTCCTTAGTCAACATAACCTCGCTTAAATCATATTCACTCTTGGCCGTGGCATTTCTATGAGGCTCTTACCTCACCAATTGCACCTTTGCGTAACGTTTCTTGCCCGCCCTGAGTAGCAATGCCCCTTCGTCAAACAGGTCTAATGTAATTACTTCGTCAAATGACTCAACTCGCCTGCCATTGACATATCCTCCTCCTTGCGTAATCAACCTTCGGGCTTCCCCCCTGCTTTTGCAAAGGCCTGACCTTTCGAAGAGTATGTAAGCCGGGATACCCGCTTCAAGCTCCTCCTCCCGGATCATACAACTGGGAATTGAAGGCGTATCCCCTGTCATCCCGCGGCCGAATAGCTGCTCGGAGGTCTCTTGTGCTTGCCGTGCCGCCTCCTCGCCGTGGCAGAGCTTGGTGGCTTCAAAGGCAAGAACACGTTTGGCTTCGCGGATTTCTTCAGCTTGGAGGGAACCCAGCCGTCTAACCTCTTCCATGGGAAGTAAGGTAAACAGCGCTAGGAATCTTTCCACATCTCGGTCATCCTGATTGATCCAGTATTGGTAATATTCATAAGGAGAGGTCAAGTCCGGATCAAGCCATATAGCGCCCTTGTGAGTCTTTCCCATCTTAATGCCGGATGAGGTTGTTAACAACGGGAAAGTAATTCCATGTACTATTTCTCCCTCAAGGCGCCTGATGAGATCTGCGCCTGCAAGTATGTTTCCCCACTGGTCGTTTCCTCCCATCTGGATTCTGCAGTCGTAGTGCTTGAAAAGATACCAGAAGTCATATGCCTGAAGGAGCATGTAATTGAATTCGATAAAGCTCAGACCAGTTTCCAGCCTTGCCTTATAACTCTCAGCCGCAAGCATCCTGTTCACACTGAAATGTCTGCCGATATCCCTTAGAAACTCAATATAGTTGAGTTTGGTAAGCCAATCGGCATTGTTAACCATAAGGGCCTTTCCACCTTCAAAATCCAAAAACCTCGCCATCTGTTTTTTTATGCCCTTTGCATTTTCGTCAATTTCTTCCCTTGTCATAACAGGGCGCATTTCTGTTTTGCCGCTCGGATCACCCACGAGGGCCGTTCCCCCTCCAATTACCACGATAGGGCGGTGACCATTTCTTTGCATGTGAACAAGGGACATGATGGGCAACAGGCTGCCTACATGCAGGCTTTTGGCCGTAGGATCGAACCCAATGTAACAGGTTGTGGGAGATTCCAATAACTCCTTTACCTGCTGGTAATCGGTTACTTGCTCCAGAAATCCTCTTTCCTCGAAAATCTCCAGTACGTTTCTCACGGCTACTGTCTCTCCTTGCATCAGAGGGGTTATCAGGAAAACCTAGGACCCGAGTCTAAAATCCTTGCCTCCCTTAGCCATCGGCTCCAGGTAATACTATATGCACCACTTTTCCTCTTCTGCCAAAAGGGCCTAAGGGTTTTCCATTCAGTTGAAGTGTTATACCTGCTGCATTTCCTATCATGATATCAAATCCTCGCTCGGCTTTCCAAACAGGGTGGCTGCCCGGCTCAAAGATGTATTCCTTGGCCGGTCCGTCATCAGTGATAACCCTCATCCAGGTTCTTTCAATGACGTCTCCTTTAAGGGTAAATTTGGTCTCAGGCTCTGCTGCCGGTTTGTCCTCTCTGGGCTGAATCGCCGTGGCCGTGTCGTAACTCGTGTCTTTGTCTGGCGGAGGCAAGGCGGCTTCTGGCTGTCTTATGGTGTGCTCTGGGGCATTATTTTTTTTTGTTAATTCTATTGGCTCTTCAGAACCTTTCGCCCGGTTGAGCTCCGCGGCGATGCCCTCACTAACATTTTTGCTTTTCTCTTGCGCGGGTTCCAACTCTTTGGTTGGTTGCTGTGAAGTCGGCATCTTTGACGGTGGCTGTTCAACCCACCAGTAAGTAAGCCCTATAATAGCCATGACTGCTACTGCCAAGATCAGCAAACCGGGTTTTCTAGCTTGCTTTTTGGTCAAGATGGCCTCAAAGGGTCTGTTTTCTTCGGGGACTTGGGCTTCATAGAGCCCTATGACCTCTTTTTGATCCATCTCCAGCAAGCCGGCATATGTGCGGATAAAACCCTTAACAAACACAGGCGAAGGGAGTCTGTCCCATTGTTCGTTTTCAATAGCTGAAATTATGCTAGATCTTAATTTGGTCTTCTCAAACACCTCTTCCAGGCTCAGGCCCTTGGCCTCCCGCGCCTGCCGCAGCAATGCTCCAATGCCGGGGGTGTCAGGGCCATTGCCAGCCTTTGATTGGTGTTTTTTTGATTCAATCTTTACCATATGTTTCTTGCATACCCTGAGAGGGCCTCAATACAATTGGATTTATCAGGGATCGTTACTGAGTTGTGGACATGTCCTAAAAGCATACCTTAATGTACGCCTTACTTCTCAATTCTTTAATCCAGGCGTAGTACCTCTTGTTCACTTCATTGCGGTAAAGAATATCGTATATGGCATCCTTTACCTCATCAAAGGGCTTAACAGAGCCCCTATAACGTCTCACCACCTTTATTATTTGCACCCCATTGGGTCTGTATATGGGCCGAGTTACTTGGCCGTCCTTTAGATCGTCGATTGCTTTTCGAATTTTGGGATCCAGTGAAGAAGGGTCAAATTGCCCTATATCTCCACCTTCGCTGGCTCCTGGGCCTTTGGAATATTCTCTGGCGAGTACCCCAAAGTCTTCGCCTTCCTTTAACCTCTTGTAAATGGTCTTCACTGTGGATTCCAGTCGTTCCCTTGCCTTTGCATCCCCACTGGATTCTAGAGGAATAAAGATCATGGCCAGCCTTAAACTACCCCCTCTAACCTTGAACTCGTCTTGGTGCCGGTCATAATACTTCTTTATATCTTCTTCCTTAATGATAATTTTGGACTTGACCTCAAAGTTGATCAATTGCATTCGCTCTAAATCGGTCTTAACCTTTTTTCTGTACTCCATGTAACTCATTCCCTGCGCCTTCAGGGCAGCGATCAATCCCTCTTGGGTCAAGTTATTGAGCTTTTTTATTTTTTCTATTGCCTCATCCACTTCCTTATCGGTAACTTCGATACCAAGCTCCTTGATTTTCTTATTGGTGATTTTTTCGTTAATGAGGTAGTCGAGAACTTGTTGTCTTGTCTTGATATACTTTTCTCTATCCTGTTTCCGGAGTTCTTGGGGGTCCATTCCCGTTAATTGTCTCATCCTTTTGTTTAGCTCATATAAGGTTACGAGATCATCCTCCACAATGGCAACGATGCGGTCACATACTATGGCTGCGCCTTTTGAGGGAATGGTCAGTAAGCCACACAGTGTGACCACTAATATGATGAGAACGCAAAGTTTATTATCCGCTCTCATTGGTAGAACTATTCCTTTCCAAGGTTTTGGTTATTACCCTAATCTTGGTGCTGTCCCTTTGCTGGGCAAGCCATTGAACAAATGCCCTTTCCCTAGCCTTGGTATAAAGCTCGGCCTGTATTTTCTCTGCCATGTCTTTTAGTGGTTTCAGGCCCCCATGATCAACCTCTATAATCTGAAAAATATGGTAGCCATAAGGGGATTTCACAATTGGGCTTATCTTGCCGACCGGTAATGAGAAAAGTACCTTATCCATTGAAGGGTCCAATTGCCCTTTTTCAACCCAGCCCACTTCTCCACCCCTAGCAGCTTCAGGGGAGTATGAATATAATAGGGCTAAGTCAGCGAGGGATTCCCCTTTATTGATTTTCTTTAGGGCCTCTCTTGCCTTTTGAAGCGAGCGAGTCGCGATTTGTCTAAATTTGACCCTCTGAGGTACTTTGAATTCGTTAATATGGGCTCGATAAAAGTGTTCAATTTCCTGGTAAGTCGGGGGCTTTGCGGCAATGGTGACGGCCTCGAACACCTTTTTTCTAAGTATCTCGCGGCGGAGGGCTTCTTTCCATTGATCGATGCTTACGTAGCGCCTCAATAAGGTTTCCTCAAAACTACCGTCAGGATAGTCCTTTTTAATCCGCCCTATTGCCCTTAGCAGTTCCGTCTGGCTTACCGATATACCATGTTTTTCTGCGTAGTTTTCAATGAGATAGTAATCTACTAACGAGTCCAATAAAGGGCCTTCAAGCCTCAATGAAGTTGAATCTGGATCAACTAATTCGGCAGTTTGAAATGCAATGTCCTTTTTAACCTGCTCAACGCTGATTTTTTTGTCTCCTACTTGGAGAGCAATAGCCCCCCTTTCCCCGTGGCCCTGGTTACATGCATAGGCCAGACTGCAAAGGACTATAAAAATGGACCACATGATTGCCTTCATTGGCTTGTCACGCCCTCAATACGCCCCAAGTTGGACGGTTTCACTTGTACCAGCAAAATGCTCATAGATTACATAAATTATCAGACTAACATCTGTTTAATAAATTGAAAAGGATTTTTGCCAACCACTCCTCACAGAGCTGATGTGCCGATCCTCTGTATTTCCATGATAACCCTTCTCAAGATCTCTTCATGGGCTAGACCCGGGGTTCTTATTTGTAGACGAGTGGGTGAAACAAGGCGAAACCGCGATGGCTTCCGTGTAATCATTTTAACTAGGTTCTCGGTGTCTATGGGACTCGCCTCAGTAAATGATACTGAAATCAGCGAATCGCCCACGTCAAGTTTGGCGATAGCAAGTTCCCTAAGCATAAGACGCAGGCGCACCAACTGGAACAAATTCTCTACCTCCTCGGGAGGTGGACCAAAGCGATCCCTGACCTCTTCTTTCAGCCGCTGAAGTTGGTCCTTTTCCCGAACTGTGGAGAGTCTTCGGTATAGATTAAGCCTGATATCCATATCGCCAATATATCGCTCTGGCAAACGAGCCGGAATGGGCAAATTGATCTCCGGCTCCGGGAGTTCGTGCCAGGGCTCTCCCTTGAGTTCCGCCACTGCTTGCTCCACGAGTTTCATGTATAGCTCGTAGCCGATGGCAGTAATGTGACCGGATTGGGCAAAACCCAGTATATTCCCCCCACCACGTATTTTTAAATCGTGCATGGCTAGTTGCAGCCCCGCTCCTAAATGAGAAAAGTCCATAAGGGCCTTTAGCCGTTTTTCAGCATCTTTTGTCATCCTGGTTCCATCAGAAAAAAGAAGATAGGCGTATGCCTTCTCCCGGGACCTGCCCACCCGACCCCGCAGCTGGTAGATCTGGGCCAGGCCCAGCCGTTCGACGCCTGTGATGATTATTGTATTTGCCGTGGGTATGTCCAGGCCTGATTCAATAATGGTAGAGCACACTAAAACATCTACTTCCTTTTTGAGAAACCGTAACATCGTTTGTTCGAGATCTTTTTCTTTCATCTGGCCATGGGCGACGGCGATTCTGGCAAAGGGAACCAGGTTGCCCAATTGTTCCGCACAGCGGTCAATTGTCTGAACCTTGTTGTGCACGTAAAATACCTGCCCCCCTCTGTCCAGCTCCGCTTGTATTGCCCTCAGTATAAGGTCTTCATCGTAAGCGGATACGGTTGTTTGTATGGAAAGTCGGTCCTCAGGGGGTGTCTCTATGATGCTGAGGTCCCTCAAGCCCGTCATGGAAAGCTGCAGAGTGCGCGGAATAGGAGTAGCAGTAAGAGCTAGCACATCCACCAGAGCCCTGTATTTTTTTAGGGCCTCTTTTTGCTTGACCCCGAAGCGTTGCTCCTCGTCAATTATCAAGAGACCCAAGTTGGAAAATGAGACGTCCTTTTGAAGCAGCCTATGGGTTCCAATGATGATATCTATTTGTCCTGAGCGCAAGGCAGCGAGGATTTGCGCTTGTTCCTTGCGGCTTTTGAATCTGCTCAGGATAGCTACTCTTATACGGTAAGGCTTCATTCTTTTAGAAAACGTATCGTAATGTTGCTCGGCCAGCACCGTAGTGGGAACCAGCATGGCAACTTGCTTTCCGTCGCACACAGCCTTGAAGGCAGCCCTCAAGGCGACCTCGGTCTTTCCGAAACCCACATCACCGCAGATAAGTCGGTCCATGGGCCGCTCAGAAGTCATGTCCCTTATAACATCTTCAATGGCCTTTATTTGGTCAGGGGTTTCCTCGTGTTCAAATGCGGCTTCAAATTCCTTGAAAAGAGTATCGGGTGGTGAAAATGCGAATCCTTTTTTATGCATGCGTATGGCATAGAGATCTACTAATTGTTTTGCGATTTCTCTGATAGAGCGCTTGGCCCTTTGCTTGGCCACATTCCAAGATCTCCCCCCAAGCCGGTCCAGTTTGGGAAGTTTGTCGTCCGTGCCAACGTATCTTTGAAGTATACTTATGCGATGTGCGGGGATGTATAATTTGTCATTTTCAGCGTAATTGATTAACAGGAAGTCACTTTCCTTTCCGCCTACCTGCATTTTGAAAAGGCCGCCGTATCGCCCAATACCGTGGTCTTCATGAACGATTAAGTCCCCCTCTTTCAACTGGCTGATACTTGACCAACGGAGAGCTGATGGGGCCTCCTTGGCCTTGGGTGCTGGTCTTTTCGGGCCGAATATTTCGTCCTCTGTAATCACAAAAAGGGACATTTCGGGCCAGGCGAAGCCCCTGGTAAGTCTTCCTGTACATATGAAAATGCCGCTTCGGAAAACCACTTGCTTCCACGATCTGGCGACTTGCTCCACTTCCACTCCGTAGTTGTGGAGAATCTGAGTGAGCCGTTGTGCCTGCCTTTCAGTCCTTGTTACCAGAACCACACAGGCCCCTGAAGCGGCCCATTGTGACACCTGGCGGGCGAGAGGCGCCATGGAAATTCTTCCCTTGCCTTCCACAACAAGGTCCAATTGGTAATCAACGGGTCTGACGGGCTGTGTGGAAAGAACAAACCCAGACACGGTTTGGTGGCTCGCATCGAGAGACCCAATATGGAGCCGCTGGTGTTTGGAGCACAGGCTGTCAAATTCCTTCGCCGGGACAAGGAGTCCGTGCGCCTCAGGGAATGGGATTCCCTTTCGTGATGCTTCTTTGTGATACCGTGCGATATCATCTTCAAATCGTTTCTTTGTGGTCTCGAGGTGGGAGGCAAATCTGTGGGGCTCGATAAAGACAACCAGGGAGTCTGCTGGCACGTAGTCAAATAGAGTCCCTGGGTTTTGGTAAAAATGGTTGAGCCACGCCTCAATTCCAGGGAATCTGCTGCCTTCGGCACCGTAACGGGGTAAGCGACCCATGGACCTGGCTCTTTTCAGATGTCTTGCCGTGGTTATAACCTCACAGCAAGGGATCAATACTAATTCTCTAAGAGTTGATAGGCTCCTTTGACTTACAGGATCGAAGTACCTGATGGACTCGAGGGTATCTGCCCAAAACTCCAGACGTACGGGATAGGGATGAAGAGGCGGAAATACATCTAGGATACTGCCCCTCACTGCATAATCGCCCCTTTCTTCAACAAGCGAACTTCTGGAGTACCCGGATGATTCAAGATAATCAACCAATTCATTCCTTTCGAATTCTTCTCCCACCTCAAGGAGCTCCAGGGACTTCAGGAAGTCAGGTTTTGGCATAATTCGATACGTGACCGCATCCAGTGAGCTCACTGCCACTACACGGGGATTAGAGACTAGTTGGTAAAGCGCCTCAAGGCGGCTTGTTATGACCTCCTGATGAGGACTGAGGCCGCTCAAGGGGGAGATATCGTACGAAGGGAAGTGGAAAAGCCGTTTTTCAGAATAGTTGTCTACTGTGTCTTCGGACATGAAAAAGCGTAATTGATTGAGGAGTCTTAAGGCCTCTTTTTGATCAGGGGTAAGCACGAGGCACGGGCGCTTGTGCTTTTCAAAGAACCTGGAAAGGAAAAAAGATCTCGCCGCATCATCCAGACCCTTAATGGTGACAAGCCTGTGCCCTTGCTCAATGGCCTTGTTTAGTTGGTCGAGAAGTTTGAGGGCTTGCATAATGATACTTTCGCGAAAGTATTATTTATTCAGGTTACCAAAGGGAAATCGGGAAGGCAACATAGGAGGTTGACGAAACACGGCCAAAAAGGGCCCCCGGGAACAGGCTAGGGCCTGTGCCCACGGGAGCCCTTTTTCTCACCTTCAATATGATTGTATGGGGCGAAGTTAACCGTAAAGGTAGCTGGAGTACTCTGTCTTTTGGCCCAGCAAATTATCTATCTTATTTTGAACCTCCGCCCTTTGCTCACTCTTGGCCCAACGCTGCCAGTCTTCGAGGCTCTGCCAGGTGCTGATAACCAGGTACTCCTCTGGATCGTCTATGTTTCTAAGGGTTTCACCTGAGATATAGCCGGGTTGGGCCGTTGCAAGGGCCCTCAACTGGATGAGAAGGGGCAGCAACTCTGCTTCTTTTTCCTTGGATACTTTTCTTCTTATTATGATTTTAACCGCCATGTCATCGCCTCCTTTCCATATCTGTTGGCATGGCTTTGAACGCCTAAGGACCAGTGGTATTGGTGTTAGTGGGGAGTGCTTCCATGTGCCCCGTCCTCAGGATATCTTTAGTTAGGAGTAAAATAAAATGGACAAGTCTCAAATAATTTTTTAAATTCTATCATATTATGAACGAATGTAAATGGAAAAGTTTAGCAGCTTTCTGGCAGCAGCCACGGAAAGACTCCAAGGGCTAGGTGTAGCGGGGAGAAGATGGCAGAGGCAGGAGAATTCGTTAAGATTGCCATAATTGAAAATGACATAGAGGCCCTTCTTTTGGACTCTGTGCTCACCGAAAGAAATATCCCCCATCATATGCGGTCGTATCACGACACTGCCTATGATGGATTGTTCCAGACTCAGAAGGGGTGGGGACATGTAAGTGCGCCAAAGGAGTTCGAGGAGGAGATAATTGAAATACTGTCAGACATTAGAAAACAGGCTAGCAAGCCAGGTGATGTATAAGAAATTATACTCAAGAGCGTCAGCTATTTGACAACTTAATTGGTATTTTCTGAGAAACGACTTTGGGGGATCCAGGCAAAAGGACGCCTGATGCCGGATTTGCGTGGCTTTGTGGAGTTTTATGTGACGGCTTAGGCGCGATCGTTTTGTGGCATCAAAATTGCAAATAAAATTGGTGTGTTAGTCTTAAAAGGACCGAGGCGAGTAACTTAATGACATTGGGATCCTACGAGAAGAGATGGCCCCGGTGGAGGAGGATCCTGAGGGTCGCGGATATTTGCATAGCATAAGGCGAGGAGGATTCAGCCATTTAAGTAAGCTGCCATTACGGGAGATGATAACATGCAAAACAATACTATGCCTGGCGGGTTGGTTGAAAGGCGGTCGGAACCAAGAAAGACCCCGGAAGAGTACTACGCGGTGGAGTTTTCCATAGAAGGCCTTGAGCTTCCTTACCAGTTTCGCATTTGGAACATGGCTTCCAGATCCATGTGTGTACTGGTAAAGGAGGGTTCAGATATCCTTTCAAGGTTAAAGGTTGGGGACAAGCTAAATATGAAGTATTACGTGGGAGGATCCGTGGCAGAGGCCGAATACAGGCCCACAGCCATAAGACACATAACAAAGAGCGAAGACGGGCGTTTTAAGGGACACTATTTGATCGGGCTTGAGATACTTGCGGGCGAAAGCCAAGGTGATGGTCATTTAGCAAAAAATTAAAAATCCCATATTCTTTATCATGCCACTGCGCCGAGATTATTCAACGGCCGATCCCAAACATACCTGCTATTTATGATTGTCACGCACAGATCCTTTCCTAATACTTGCGTTACTCAAGGTCATGAATTAAAAGATTGTAACAAGAGTTCTTATTGATCTAATAATATGGGTCTCTGACTGATCAGATAGTGCAATAGAAAGTCCGGAAGGCTCTCGAAGAGATATGACAGCTTTTTCAATCATTTCCAACCTGCGCGCTCAGGATATACTTGACATACTTTTAATGACGATTCTTGTGTACCACCTCTATTTATGGTTTTGGGGAACAAAGGCATTCAAGGCCCTGGTAGGACTAGTAGCGCTTGGTGCAGTATTTACAGTGGCCAAATCATGGGGTCTTTTCTTAACAACCTGGGTTTTCCAAATATTGTGGCAGGTTCTTGTATTACTCCTGATCATATTGTTCCAATCCGAGATTCGACAGGTCCTGGAAAAAGTCAATCCACTTAGGTTCTTTGGCCTGAGATCCGGCACCTCAGAAGAAGACTGGGTTGATCAACTTTCAACCGGTACCTTCTTGCTAGCGAAAAAGAAAGTTGGGGCGCTGTTGATCATTGAAAGGGGAGACCTAGTGGATGAATGGATTACCGGCGGGCTTGAGATGGAGGCAATTCCTAGGCCGGAGATCTTAATGAGTATTTTCCACAAAGGATCGCCAGTACACGACGGGGCGGCACTTATTAGGTCCGGTAAACTTTCGAGGGTGGCGTGCTATCTTCCCCTGAGTTCAAGGGAAGGGCTTCCAGAGCAATGGGGCACACGCCATAGAGCCGCCCTAGGTCTGAGTGAACGATGCGATGCATGGGTGATCGTCGTATCCGAGGAGACGGGCACGGTCTCGGTGATGCGCGGAGGAGAACATTGGAAAATATCTGACGGGATTCAGTTGGGCCGTCTTTTGAGGGAGGCGGTTGCCCCACCTTCCGGGGGCAGTCAAGGATTGAGTCAAAAGCTTATCACTCTGGTGCGGAGGCGCTTTAAGTTAAAATTGGCAATCTTGGGGCTTGTAACCGTTTTTTGGCTTATGCTGGCAGGGCAGCAGAACTTTGAGGTCTCTGTGAACGTCCCAATAGAGCTTAGGAATATTCCGGCCAACCTACAAATAGTTGAGCCAGCCAATCCCATGGTGAAGGTCACTTGCAGGGGCTTAAGGAAAGACGCCAGCACCCTCAATCCAGACAATGTGAGGGCAAGGCTGGACCTCACCCTAGCGAAGTGGGGAAGGAGGACTTTTAGGATCACCCGCGATCAAATTACGCTCCCAACCGACAGGATTTCAATAGTGAACATAGAACCGAAACAAATAAAGTTTAAACTCAGACAGACTTCCGGAAAGACGAAAAAGGATATGCAGGAGTGACTAAATGGCAAGGAATTTCAAGAAAATAAACCATTTAGCTATTATAGGGTTCCTGTTGCCCTTTGCGGCTAGCGCTTTAGTGGCTGTTTTGGTTGTGGTGGTGCAAAAGGATTTCTCCCAACTCAGTTTCCTTGTGCCATATCTTACTGCTGTTCCTTTAGTTCTCTGTTCGGGCCTAGTATGCTCCGTGCGCTCAATTCCGCTAATCGAAGATCGGAATGACAAAGACTATGCCTACTCGGGCCTAACCCTGAATATCCTTTTTATAATTATCTACTGTATTTCACTTTTCTATTTTCTCGGGTTTCCTAATTAATTTTTCTTTATTTAGCCAGTTCTTTTTTCTTGACATAAGGAGGTTTTTTTCCTAGAAGTGTCACGAAGTGTC
>QMLZ01000010.1 GCA_003646995.1 Deltaproteobacteria bacterium
CTAAGAAGGGACAGGAAATTTCGCTTACCTCACCTATGTAGGAAAACACCACGCCTACCCCCCATACCTCCTTAATGTTGAGTGCCGGGCGGCCATTTGTCCTACTCTGGCATGCCCCGCTAAGTTATTAAAGAACAACTATCAAATCCATTATCGCAGAAGTCCAGGTTATTTAAATAATATAACCTTATTATACGCAAATTCAATATCAAGCCGGGTTATCACAAACTAGCATCACTTTTTTCTTCTGAGACCTCGCCTACAGCCTTCAGCCTTTCATCCTCGCCCCAATATATAATCCTTTGGCAGTTAGGGCAGCTCATCAGCGACTCACCCCTTATTAACTCATTAAACTTTTGAGGCGGGATACCCATATGGCAGGTCTGACAAACCCCCGATATCACTGGACTTACCGCCAGGCCACCTCTTCTTTCCTTCAACATATTATATCTACTCAGCAACTCCTGGTCTATTTGACTGGATAAATCCTCCCTTTCCCTGGAGAGACTAGACAGAACTGCATCTAGCTCCTTCATTTCCGCCTCAATGGCCTTTTTCTCCTTTTCCGTTTTCTTTTTCAGAATCTCAAGCTCCTTGATCAAGGTCTTCACCTGCCCTTCGGATCGTTCAACCTCCTCCATCAGCTCCAGGGCCTTGTCTTCTAAAAGACCTTTTGCCCTGTCCAGTTCCTCAATCTCCTTGAGAGCCGCGCGGTATTCTTTATTAGTTGCCACACTCGATAGCTTGGCCTGGCTCTTCTTTTTCTTAACCTCCAGATCTTCAATATCTCGCTCAACCTGCCTTCTTTCCTTTTTCAGGGACTCCAGTTTTTCCCTTGACTCATTTATGGAAAGTTCAGCCTTCCTCACCTCCTCATCTAACAAAGCCATCTTAGCCGGACATTGGTCCCTCTTTTTTCCCGCCTCTCTTATCCTGTTGTCACAGTCCTGAAGGGCAATCAAAAGCCTCATTTTCTCTCGCAATCCGATCACCTCACATAATTAATCTTTTTTTGCTCTAGATGTTACAGGGAAACCAGTGGGTCCTCCTCCCTCTCATTAAAGATAATGTTCACCTTCCAACCCCTATCCCGCACCTCGGCTTGCAATTGCTTGCCGAACACCCTGAATGCCACTCTTTCTGTGGCAAAATGACCTCCATCAACCACAACAAGCCCCAAGAATTCGGCCTCTCTTGCCTGGTGATAGGTCACGTCGCCTGTTATGAGCAAGTCTGCCCCTTTTTTCCAGGCCTCACTTATAAGGGATCCCCCTGATCCACCCACTACGGCAACACGCCGGACGGAACGGTCTTTCTTGTTTACGATTTTAACCGCTTTTAACCCCAGCAACCGTTTCACCCTGGAAATGAACTCAAGCAAGGGAACCGGAGAAGAAAGGGTTCCTATCCTACCGATACCGGCCTTGGTATTGGACCTTCCAGATGCATTGTCTGATCTGCTCCCGTCCTCTCCGCCGTGCTCACGCAAGGGTTCTACATCCTCCAAGGCCAGCAGCCCAGCCAATATCGTATTGATACCCTCATGGGCCGCGTCGAGATTTGTGTGCATAGCCACAATGGAAAGCCCCCCCTTAATGGCCTCATACACAACACTGCCAGGATATTCGCCATTTCTGATGCTTGATATCGGCTTGAATATCAGCGGGTGGTGGGTGACTAGTGCCTGCGCATCCTGAGAAAGAGCGTACCTGACCGCCTGGGTTGTGGGGTCAAGAGAAAGCACCACCTTATCAATCTTCTGGTCTAGAAATCCCACTTGTAGCCCTGGATTATCCCAGGATTCCGCCAGATTGGCTGGTGCTAATTCATTCAAAATATCCAACAGATCTTTCAACTTGGGGACCACCGCCTGCACCCTCTCATATCCTTAGGACACGTCAGAATACTAATCAGTTTCCACGGACAAAACTTAAGGGGCGCACCCGCCAAACCGGATGCGCCCCTGCTCTAAGATGCACTTCTCAAAAATCTATTCATGTTTTTTGATCTTTCAGCCATAAGAAGCTGGTGGGCCCACCTGGCCTCGAACCAGGGACCTACCGGTTATGAGCCGGTGGCTCTTCCAACTGAGCTATGGGCCCAACCTTATATTATAAAATTGCTCATTGAACTAAAATTTGTCAAGCAAAAATCCCTAGTCTGTTCCTACCCTCGTACCTCGCCATGGGACCTAATTTTCTATGAATCCCTTTAATTTCTTGCTCCTGCTGGGATGCCTGAGTTTTCTAAGGGCCTTGGCCTCAATCTGCCTTATCCTTTCGCGCGTCACATTGAAATCACGCCCCACTTCTTCGAGCGTGTGGTCGGCCTTTTCCCCTATTCCAAAACGCATCCGGAGAACCTTCTCTTCCCTAGGCGTTAGTGTTGCAAGCACCTTCCGTGTCTGCTCGGCAAGGTTGAAGTTAATGACAGCGTCAGCCGGCGATAACACTTTCTTGTCCTCGATAAAATCCCCCAGGTGGCTGTCCTCTTCCTCCCCGATGGGCGTCTCAAGGGAAATGGGCTCTTTGGCGATCTTCAAGACCTTCCGCACCTTTTCCAAAGGAAACTCCATTTTTTCAGCGATCTCTTCGGGCGTAGGCTCGCGGCCGTGTTCTTGCACCAGGTACCTGGATGTCCGTATCAATTTGTTGATGGTCTCAATCATATGCACAGGAATACGTATCGTCCTGGCCTGGTCTGCTATAGCTCTTGTAATTGCCTGCCTTATCCACCACGTTGCATATGTGCTGAACTTGTAACCACGCTGATATTCGAACTTGTCCACCGCCTTCATGAGCCCGATATTGCCTTCCTGGATCAGATCTAGAAACTGCAGGCCCCTGTTGGTGTACTTTTTCGCAATGCTCACTACTAGACGCAAATTAGCCTCTATTAATTCGCTTTTCGCCTTTTTCGCCTTATCTATACTTCTCTCCACCCTCTTGAGAGTCTCCTTGAGCTGGCGCGGCGTCATACCGGTCCTCTCCTTCATATTTTTGATTAGACCTTGGGCCCGCTCGACCCTCTCCTTGATTTCCGCCAGCTCCCTTTTCTTCAGCCCCAGGGGCTGTATCACATCATCGTCGTTTTGCACCTTGTTCAACTTGGGAACGTGTTTCTTTATGTACGATATGGGCTTACCCCCCGCTTTTAGCATGGAATCAGCAAGGTCTTTTTCGGCTTCTTCCAATTCCCTGACCGTATCCTGCAGCTTCTTGACCATCTTATCCAGCTGGCGCTTTTCAAGTCTGAAGGAATTGATCAGTTCTCTGATTTCGTCCTTTTTCTTTTTCAGATCAGCTTGGAGCTTCTTTTTTTTCTTCTCCCCGCAGCGCTCCCTGGTCATCTCACGGCGGATTTCCATGCACTGCTGGTGTAATTCGCTGATCTGATCGATCAAACTAATAAGAGACGCTTTTCTTTCACCTACCTGGCCATAATTATCCTCATCCTCCAAGTCGTTGATTACATCCTTAAGCTTGACCTCTCCTGTCTTCAACTGCTCTCCCAGTTCGATGATATGCTCCACCCCGATAGAACAATCCAGAAGGGCACCAAGGGCCTGCTTCTCACCCTTTTCAATTCTCTTGGCAATCTCAACTTCCCCCTCCCTTGTGAGAAGGGAGATGCAGCCCATCTCTTTCAGGTACATTTTTACCGGGTCCGAGACACGAGCTCCGGCGTCAGCGAGTTCAGGGCGAATCTGGGCCCTTTCCTCTGCCTTCATCTTTTTCTTCTTGAGCCTCTTGGATTTCTCTATTTCTTCCTTTGCGGACTCATCGATGACCATGATATCCAGCTCTTCAAACATCATCATCAGGTCATCGATGTCCTCCTCCGAGGACATAAACTCTTCCGGCAGATCATCATTGAGTTCCTCGTAGGTTATGTAACCCTTGTCCTTACCGATATCTATAAGCTTTTTCAGATTGACCATATCGGTATTCTTAGCCATTCCCCGACCTCCTTGCGGCCTCATTGGACCGTACCTTGATAAAGCTTTGCCCTGAGCTTCAGCAGGGCATTCAACTCCTCCATGTCGCCCCGCTCTTTCGCCTGACGAATGGAAGAGGTTATTTTCAATTCTTCAATCTTCTTCATTATTTCAGCGGCTGCCTTTTTGGCTGCCGTAAGATCGTAAAACGACGGCTGCATCAATGCCTCTCGCAGTTCGTTCCTTGCCTCTTCATCAGGCATTGCGTCCACCATTTCCCCTGGTTCAAACCCTCCTTCCTCTGCAAGTCTGCTAAAGAAGGTATCTATAATCTTTCTGATGTTTTCATCTTCCACGAGCAACTGCCAGTGACATTCTGCAATTTTCTGCGCCACGTCCGGGTGATGAATTAAGAGATTCAGCAAGTGCACATCCCGCGTAAACTTTTTCACACTCCGGTGGCCAACCTTGCTGTTGTCCGCCTGGGAACCGCCCTGTGAACCCCGGCCCTTTACAATCTTGTCAAGCTCACTCCATATGACGCTTTCCTTTATTCCCACTCGATCTGCTACCTTCCTTACATAACCGGCCCTCACCATGGGGTCCTTCAGCTCACATACAGAGGGCAAGAGCTCACGCACTATGCCAACCTTCCGCTCCACATCGAGGCCCTTGTAAGAAAGACTTTGCTCCAAAAAAAAGTCCAACAACCCCGGTGCATTGTCTACCAAATCCAGAAATCGCTCCGCACCCTCGTTCCTCAAGAAACTGTCTGGATCATGTCCCTCGGGCAATAATACGACCTTTGCCCGCGCGCCTTCGTTCACAAAGATTGGAAGACCCCTTAATGCCGCTTTTCTGCCAGCTTCGTCGGAATCAAATATCACTACTATCTCGTCAGCATAACCCTTGAGTCTCCTCACTTGAACAGGAGTGAGCGCGGTGCCTAATGTTGCGGCACTGTTCGTTATCCCAAAATTCCACATGGCCAAAAAGTCCATGTATCCTTCCACAATCAGAGCCCTTCTGGTCTTTCTCATATGGGCGTAAGAAGCCTGCAGCCCGTACAGAACGGACCCCTTGCGGAAAACCAGTGTTTCCGGGGTATTCAAGTACTTAGGGTGACTGTCGTCTAATACCCTTCCACCGAATCCAACTGCTCGACCCTTAAGGTCAAAAATAGGGAAAATTATTCTTTTTCTAATCCGGTCATAATACCGGCCTTTACTTTTTAAGATAATTAATCCTGCAGACTCGGCAACCCCTGGCCCTACCTTTTCCCTTCTCAGGAAGCTCACCAGTCCTTCCCATCGATCAGGAGCAAAGCCGAGTTTAAAGTCCCTGATTATCTCTTTCTGTATCCCTCTTGCCTCAAGGTATTCCCTGGCTTCCCGCGCTCCAGCGTCATTTAGCAGCGTATCATGAAAGTATCTTAATGCCGCCTCATTGGCCCTCAGTATTGCATCCGTCAGTTCCTTTTTTCTCTTTTCTTCTGCGGTCATGGGCCTGTGCTGAGGTAATGGCACGTTATACCTTTCTGCAAGATCTCTCAACGCCTCTGGGAATGAGCAGTGATGATACGCCATCCAGAAAGCGAAAATATCTCCCCCTTTCTTACATCCAAAGCAATGAAACATTTGCCTCTCCCGGTTGACGGTAAAAGAGGGCTCTTTTTCCGAATGAAAGGGGCACAAGCCAATGTAGTTTTTCCCTGCCTTTCGTAGTTGGACAAAGTTTCCCACTAGGTCCACGATATCGGCGGACCGCTTGATCTCCTCTTTTACTGATTGGTAGGATGTGTTGTCCATTAACCCCTCACCTTTCCCAAGTCCATTGGCGGGAAAGGGTAATGGATCCAGTAGAAGGCCAAAAAACAATTATTGACCTTTCTGGACAGTGAATTGAAAACATTGCAGATAATTGAAGGCTGCCGACCTTAATCTTACAGCAAAAAGTTCATCCCACACTGGTCTTGGCAGCCCTGTGATTTTGCCCCGCTCAGCTACCTAGGAGGCGTTTAGCAATCCCGCTTACCACTTTGCCGTCAGCCTTGCCGGCCACCTTTGACATTGCAGCCTTCATAACGCGCCCCATATCCTTTGGACTGGATGCATTGACCTCCAAAATGATTTCGCGAAGGACAGATTCAATTTCCTCTTCACTTAGTTGCTCGGGCAAATACCGAGAAAAAACTTCCACTTCTTTTTCTTCTTTCTCGGCCAAATCTTGCCTGCCGCCTTTCAAAAACTCTGCAGCGGCTTCCCTCCCCTTGCGTACCAAAGAAGATATGACTGATTGAATTTCTTCGTCCTTGAGCTCTCTGCCCTTCTCTACCTGTTTGTTCTTTATGGCTGTTTTGAGCATCCGAAGGCAGGATAGACGCAATTCATCCTTGGCCCGCAAAGCTTCCTTAAAGTCCTGGGTAATTTGATCAGCTAAAGACATGCCCCTGGCCCCCTATGCAGACATAAACTTTTAGTATACTCTATTTTTCTTCTATGTCAAGAAAAAGTTTTCGGCGGCAAGGGCATACGTGACTTGCAAAGGGAAATCGCCTCATCCAGACGCAGGGTACCGTCATAAAGGGCCCTGCCCGTTATCATGCCCATCACTCCATACTTCTCAAGTGGTAACAACTTCTCGACGTCCATGAGGTCCGAAATTCCCCCTGAGGCAATAACGGGCACCGAAGTGGACCGCGCCAGCTCGGCCGTTGCCTCCACATTGGGACCGGTTTTCATCCCGTCACGCAGTATGTCTGTGTATACAATCGCCGAGATCCCTGCAAGAGCAAAGCGATCCGCAACCTGCCAGGGAGACACCTCCACCTCTTCGGTCCAACCCTCAACTGCTACCTTGCCGTCCCTGGCATCAATCCCCAATATGATCCTATCCGGGTACTTCTCTATAGCTTCATATATAAGATCAGGGTTCTTTATAGCGGCAGTCCCTATAATGACCCACCTAATACCTTGATCCAAGTACCTTTTTACAGTTTTTACGTCCCTGATCCCACCTCCAAGTTGTATAGGAATGGGCACAGCTTGCGTCATCTTTTGTATCACATCACTATTAACCGGCGTGCCTTCATGGGCACCGTTAAGGTCAACGACATGAATCCTTTCAGCACCCAAGTCGTACCACTTCCTAGCTACATCCTCGGGATGCTCGGAAAATACGGTTTCGTCCCGCATGCGGCCCTGGCGAAGCCGCACGCATCTGCCGTCTTTTAGGTCAATAGCAGGAATAACGAGCATCTTGCACTTAGTACCCCCCTACTCATTAAACGGGGCCTTTTTCCATATTGTTTCAAGCCCATAAACTGCTAGTTCCCGGGCCGTCATCCACCTACCTTTTCCCTTAAAAAACATGCGCACATCCAGGAGGTTTTCAGACAAAGAATGTTGGGTTCTGTCAAATTTGGCTGCCCATAGAACCCTTCCATCTCTGACGGATATAAGGTTCACTGAGAAGGCCACGGAGGCAGCCTGCGTGACCCCATAAGCCTCTCCCTGCCGCTCCCGCCATCGATAGAGGTACCCTGCTAGCACCATGTCCGCCCCAACCTTTTGCCCCACTTCCTTGAAGAATTGAAGCGGAGTATCTTGAAGCTCGGGCTTGGTAATCTCCAAATCCATCAACGCTCCCCGCGCTCGGCCCAGGGGGATCAGTCGGTACCTTTTTTGTTTCAGCACCAGCTGATAAAGCGCAACCGACAGATCATGTGCTTGTTCGGAAGGGATAGGCTCGGCCATGAATACGGATCCAGTAATTGGATCAATCACTGCTTTTGCGTTCTGGCCTGGTCTAAGGGCTGGGATAAACCCGAGGACAGCGAGGGTTCCGCGTTTCGGCAATTCCTTTTTTATGGGCTCAGTGGGCTCTTGAAAGAATGAGCAGGAAAACAACAGGGAAGAAAAAACAAGTATGAAGCCCGCCCTTGTAAATATCGGCAACGATAAAAATCGCCTCACAGCACACCCTTGGTGGAAGGGACCATGCCCATACGCCTTTCATCTAATGAAGATGCCATGTCCAAGGCCCTTGCAAATGCCTTGAATATCGCCTCTGATATGTGGTGCGGATCCTCTCCCCTTATTAGATCAATATGAAGGTTCATGCCCGAATGTATGCAGATCGCCCGGAAAAATTCCTTAAGTAATCCAATATCAAAGGTGCCTGTTGAGCAGCGTTTGGCATCAACATTATATGAAAGGTAGGGACGATTAGAAAGATCCAACACCACCCGTGCAAGGGCTTCATCCATAGGGACCATGGCCTCGCCGAACCGCCTCAGCCCCACTCTTTTTGCCAATGCCTTGTTTAAAGCAGAGCCAAAACAAATACCGAGATCTTCAACAGTGTGGTGATAATCCACGTCAATGTCACCCGAGGCTTTCAGGTCTAAATCTATAAACCCATGGGCTGCAAGAAGGGTAAACATGTGATCAAGAAAAGCAATGCCCGTGCTCACAGAGGCCTTGCCTTGACCACCCAGTGTTAACGCTACCCGGATCTCCGTTTCTTTGGTCTTACGTTCCAAATGAGCTGTCCGCTCTGGTGCACCTTGATCCGTTTTACCGGGCATGGGATATTGCCTCGCGCTGCGTTCGAGCTGATAAAGGTCCAAGAAAAAAAATGGTGGAGATGAGGGGAGTCGAACCCCTGACCTGTACGTTGCGAACGTACCGCTCTCCCACCTGAGCTACATCCCCACTGCCAATATGGCCACCTGCATGTTTATGGGTTACCATCATTACTCGGATGATTTACTTAAAGAATAAGTGTTTTGTTGAGATAAATCAATCTAAAATTGTTTGACTTCAAGCCAGCTTTTGGTAAAAATAAAGATTGTGCCCCCGTAGCTCAGGTGGATAGAGCACCAGATTCCTAATCTGGGTGCCGCATGTTCGAGTCATGCCGGGGGCACCATTTTTTTAGAATACCCTTTTGACATTGGGCATCTTCCCGATTGGGATTAGGCTGGTGTTCTTTTCGGCGTATCGGTAGGTCTGATTTTTATTGACCCTTAAGCCCTAATAGGCTATAAATATTAGATTTCAGGATAGGAGCTGTGGTTATGTATGCTGTTATTCAAACCGGTGGCAAGCAATACAGGGTGGAACCCGGAGACCAAATCCACATAGAAAAGATCCCGGGTCAATCTGGCCAAGAAGTTACCTTCGATAAGGTGTTATTGGCCTCGGACGGCAACGAAGTCAAAGTGGGACGACCTTACGTAGAAGGTACCAAAGTCGTGGGCCGGATAATAAGACAGGATAAGGGACGGAAGATTATTGTTTTCAAATACAAAAGAAGAAAGAATTACAAGAGAAAAAAGGGCCATAGACAACATATCAGCCTGGTAAAAATAGAGAGAATCGAGGCTTAGGTTTTTGGAGGCCCAGGACTCCGGTCCTAAGAAATAACTGGAATAGCAGGAGTAAGAAACAATGGCTCACAAAAAGGCAGGCGGCAGTTCCCGTAACGGGCGGGACAGCGCCGGTAAACGTTACGGAGTAAAGAGGTTTGCTGGTCAGAAGGTAAAAGCCGGCAGCATCATAGTAAGGCAAAAGGGCACCCACATTCATCCGGGCGAAAATGTCGGCCTTGGGAAGGATTACACGCTCTTTGCCAAGATTGACGGTGTAGTAGCCTTTGAACGCCTCGGAAAATACCGCAAAAAGGTAAGTGTTTACGCTGCTTAGAAAAATATCCCCCCTTAACCCCGCTGCTCGGTCATATCATGGCATTTGTTGATGAAGTGGTTCTCACGGTTCGCTCCGGTGATGGCGGAAAGGGGTGTGTTAGTTTCCGTCGTGAAAAATTCGTGCCCAAGGGAGGACCGGACGGGGGAGATGGTGGAGACGGGGGAGATGTGGTTTTCCGGGCAACCACAAGAATTTTCACTCTTAATGATTACATTTACAAGACCAATTTGAGTGCCGGCAACGGGCGCCCGGGCCGGGGGAAAAATCAAACGGGCAAGAAGGGTAAAGACCTTTTGCTCGAAGTCCCGGTTGGCACCGTAATTCTAGACGAAGAAACGGGTGACGTACTGGCGGATCTTGTTCAAGACGGCCAATCCGTTATAGTGCTTCAGGGGGGAAAAGGGGGCAAGGGTAACAAGCATTTTGCCACGGCAACACACCGCACACCCAGGTTTGCTCAGCCAGGCCAACCTGGTCAAGAGAAAAGATTGCGGCTTTCCCTGAAATTCCTGGCCCACGTGGGATTGGTAGGATTGCCCAATGCCGGAAAGTCTACCTTGTTAGCCAGCCTCACCCACGCCAAACCTCGAATAGCACAATATCCGTTTACCACACTTGTTCCTAACCTGGGTGTGGTTGAACTTGAAAGCGGAAAAAATTTGATAATAGCGGACATTCCCGGGCTGATAGAAGGCGCAAGTCAGGGAAAGGGCCTGGGTATACGTTTCCTTAAGCATATTGAGCGGACCCAACTGTTGCTTCATGTTCTGGATGCAACCTATAAACCTTCAGGGGATATATTGGAAGACCTCCACATGATTCGAAAAGAGATGGCTGAGTACAGCGCTCCGCTGACCCAGAAACCATATATGGTGCTTATAAACAAAATAGATCTATCTGAACAAATCTCGAGGAATCTAGAGAAATTAGAGCTCATTTTAGAGCAGCAGCACATTCCTAGTCTTCGAATCTCAGCCCTTACGGGCGAGGGTATAGATGCACTTCTGTCAGAATTGAGGGGCTATTTTGAAGAAAATATAGAAAATTGTGCATTTCCCAAAAGCTGCTGAACAAAGCCATGGAACTCGAGACTTACCGGCGTCGGCGAGGTTACGGGGCAAGCCTTATGGCCCGTTGGACCTTGAGGAGCTTAGAACCACAAGGCCCGTGGCCATTAGAAACGGCCAAGTCAAGAACTAAAAAGAGGTAAACGTGAAGTACGGGATTTTCGGCGGGACCTTCGACCCCATTCATATGGGGCACCTGCGTACTGCAGTGGAAATCGTTTACAAATTGGAACTGACCAAGCTTTTTCTGGTTCCGGCAGCCACTCCTCCTCACAAGCGTATCGCATTTGTATCGGAATTCCAGCACAGGTTTAACATGGCCAGAATGGCTGTGGGACGATCAAGCACCTTGGAAGTGCTGGACCTCGAGGCGAAAAGAAAAGGCCCGTCTTATTCCATAGACACTTTGAGGGAATTGAGTTCTTCACTGGGGCCTGGAAATGATTTATACTTTATTTTGGGATTGGAGGCCTTTTTTGAAATTCACACATGGAAAGAATATCACCGGCTCTTCGAACTGAGCCATTTTGTGGTAGTGGATAGAAAAGGCTATAATTTTGAAGAAGTGGTACCTTATCTTAAGAAACTAGGGATTGACGCTACTTCTGGACCGGGGTCCGATACCCTAATATTGGCTTCTGGGAGAAGTTTAATCCACCAGAAGCCTACCCAAATGGACATATCCTCGACTCAAATAAGGGCCTTGGTCAAGAAGGGTTGGTCCATAAGGTTTTTAGTGCCAGACCAAGTTATGGACTACATCTTGGAAAATGGGCTTTACGCATAAAATGAACACCCTCGATAAGGCCAAGCTCTGCATGAAGATCATACTGGAGAGAAAGGCCATAGATCCCGTGCTGTTTGAGGTGGGAAAACTTACCTCAATAGCTGATTACTTTTTGATCGCAAGCGGTAGTTCCAGCAGGCAGGTGCAGGCCATGGCCAGCCATTTGTTGCGAAAAATGAAAGACGCGGGATTCCGAGCTTACGGCCTTGAAGGCGAAGAGGAAGGCCACTGGATCTTGGTTGACTACGGAGACATTGTTATCCATCTATTTTACCAGCCCTTCCGAGAATTCTATGACCTAGAAGGTTTGTGGATAGATGCACCCAAGATCTCTCTCACCGAATTTGAAAACGCGGAGACGTAAACGCTTGAACCTCCCTTTACCAAGTCATAATCGCCGCCTAGCATGGTTATCAATAGCCTTTTTCACCCTCTTGGCACTTACAGGATGGTATGGATCAGCCAGAGCCCTTTCCATTGAAAAAGAGAGAGAATTGGGGCAGGAGTTTGCGGCCAACATTAAGGCCCACTTTCCACTTCTCCACGATGAATTCTGTCAAACCTATATTGAAACCTTAGGGCATCTCATTTGTAAACAACTAAGGGTTCAACCATTTCCTTTCCACTTTTATATCATCAAACAAAACGAGCTTAACGCCTTTGCCGGGCCGGGGGGCCATGTTTTCTTTTACACTGGATTGATATGCTCCATGGATAATGTGGATGAGTTAGCAGGGGTGCTGGCTCATGAAATGGGGCACGTTGCTGCCAGGCACATCTCCAAAAGAATCGAGCAAGGCAAGAAACTAAGTATTGCGACAATGGCCGCGGTACTGGCTGGTATACTTGTTGGAGGACAGGCAGGGGCTGCTCTGAGCACGGGCTCAGTAGCCGCCGGCATTCAGGCTCAACTCCACTACAGCCGCCAGGATGAACGCCAGGCAGACCAGCTGGGATTCAAATATGCCAGCAACGCGGGGTTCAGGCCTACAGGACTAATAGATGCGCTCAAAATTATCCAGAAAAACTCATGGATGCGCTCAAACAGCGTGCCGCCTTATATGCTGACCCATCCCACTGGTCCGGAACGAATAGCCAACCTTGAAAGTATGGCCAAAAGCTTCATTCCCCGGCGCAATGACGTAGTGGAGGCCCTTCGGCGGGATTTCCCCGTCTTCAAGACTATTGTACAGGCCAAGTCCCAAGATCCAGATGAACTGGTGCAATTGTACAAGCAAGAACTCAGGGCCGGCAAAGAAGTCGCCTTAGCCCACCTAGGGTTAGGTATTGCCTATAAAAGAAAATCCGAGTATTCCCTATCAGCCAGGCATTTGGAAGCGGCTCTAAAGGACATGCCGGTTTCACTCCCTATTTGGCTAGAGCTAGGCGAAGATTATCAGCTGATAGGAGAAAATCGCAAAGCCATAGCCCTTTTTGAAAAAGTTTTGGAAAAAAGACCCGGCGATGCTCGTGCAGCATTGCTGTTGGCCAACTCTTACGAGAATATTGGTGAGTATGAGAAAGCAATATCCTTGCTCAAGAGGCTCACATTTTCAACCAAGGCAACGCCTCAGGTGTACTATCAATTGGGAATGTCTTACGGTCGTCTTAAAAAACTGGCACAAGCTCACTATTACTTTGGAATGTACTTTAAGAAACTCGGAAGGCTTCAAAAGGCCAGATTTCACTTTATTGAGGCCAAACGCCTTTCAAAAGGCGACACAGCACTGCAACGTAAGATAGCACGCGAGTCAAAAGGAATCCTGTAGGACCCCTTCATCGGAGATTTACCTAACCCCCGGCCCCTACCACAAATCAGATTCTCATCGGGCATAGGACCATAGGCAGAAACCGAGATGCGGTTTTCCGTGGGCATTGTAAGATTATTGCCGAGGGTTAAGTTTGGAGATATTCATCTCTTGGCGGCGAAAAAACCTCAATCACAATTGAGTCTTCAATGACCTCGGCGCTGTGGGGTGTACCACCCGGTATGCACCAACTATCACCTTGCCTTACCTCTATTTCACTGTCTTGAACCGTGAATTTCATCCTTCCCTTTACCAAATACCCGGTTTGCTCATGGGGATGCTCGTGGGTAGGAATGCTTTTCCCTTCTTTGATTCTAAACTCACACAGCATGGTCTTTTCCCCATGAACAAGGACTTTCATCTGGACACCGTCCATGGGCGATGTATATCCTGCGTCAGATCTTTTACAAAACATTTCATGCTCTCCATGATTTTCTGTTGCTTACTCTTTCACCCAAAATTATGTTTATTATCTCTGCATCAGGGGGAGGAAACAGGTATTTTCCAAGGTCTCCCGCTTTCACCCAGCGAACCTCCTGTGACTCCTTTGCCACCACCCGCCCCTTTGCGATATGGCAATTGTACGAATACAGTGTCACCACCTTGTCTTCGTATTCATGGTTCACGGTTACAATGGGCTCTCTGACCTCCACCTCCAATCCAAGCTCCTCATAAAGTTCCCTTTCTAGGCACTGCTCAAGGGTCTCCCCCCCTTCCCTCTTTCCACCCGGAAACTCCCAATACCCTTCCATGTGGGAACCGGGTGGCCGCCTGGTTATGAGCACCCGCTCCCCCTTCCATATTACGCCTGCGGTCACCTCCAAGTGAGGTTTACTGAGTCCTTTTTTCTTCAAATCCCTGCAACCTCAGTTTTAGGTAGGCATCAGCCGCTTGATCATTATCAGGCTCAAGCTCAATTACCTTTTTGTAAGCAGCCATTGCCTCGCCGTATTTCTTGTTTTTTTCCTTGAGCCTTGCTAGATGCATCCACAACTCGACGTTTTTGGGCTCGAGTTTCAATATTTTTTCCATCTCGGCCATCGCTAAGGATTCTTTTTGGTTCTGGAGGTATGCAAAAAGCAAATACTTCCTGAGCTGTGTGTTTCTTGGATCTCTCCTGACAGCCGCCTCCATTACAGACTCAAGTCTCTTAAAATCCCCTTTCGCTTTAAGAGTCTTAAAGATAAATGCATAAATGTCCTGGTCGCGAGTCCCAAGCTCAATGAGTCTCTCTGCTTCCTTGAGGGCTTTATCTATTTTATTCCTCTGCTTGTAAATATCCAGTAGCAGGGCATGGGCCGGTTTATCCTTGGGCCTCATGGCCACGTATTTTTCTAGATATCCAGAAGCGGCCTGCAGTCTTCCATCCTCATATTCCAAGGCACCAAGATTGTACAATACTGTAGCGTTCTTGGGCTGAAGTTTTAAGATCTTCCTATAAGTATCTTTCAGGAGAGGTTTGTTACCAGTCTTTTCTGCCACCTGGGCCATGAGAACCAAGGCGTTCAGATGCCTGGGTCTCCTCTTAAGCACTTCACTCAGGACCTTCCCTGCCTTCTTATATTTTCCTTGTTGTATCCAACGCTCGGCCAACTTCATACGACCTTCAATGTCTGAACTTTTCAGCCTAACAGCCTTTTCAAGGTAATAGTCGGCCTTCTTCTTGTTTCCCAATTTGTCATAAAGGTAAGAAAGGTTGTAATAGAGGTTTTCGTCCCTCTTGTGAAGCTCCGAAGCCTTCTCATAATACTGAATAGCTTCCCGTACCTTACCTGCTTTTGCACTCAAATATCCCAGCTGTACATAGAGGTCGAATTTCTCCTGAGGGGAGGCCAGTTTCACAAGTGCCTTGTACTGTGCAACAGCCTTTGAAATCCTTCCCTTTTTTTCCAACAATCTTGCAAGGGCGTACCTGGATTCTTTGTCTGCGGGATCGAGTTCTATAAGCCTTTGGAGAGTAAAAATAATCCCCTTTGTGTCGCCGACCTTGTTGTATATGTCGAGAAGCTGGGCAAGTGTGCTTTTTGAAGGGGCTTTTGCCACCTTTTTCTCAAGGATATCGGCAGCCTTTTTGAGAAAACCTGCTTCCAAGTATTCCTTGAGCAACCTCTCCTGTATTTCCCCGCTACCAGGGACCTTTTTCAGGGCCTCCTCCAGGACCGCAATCCGCTTTTTTCTGTCAATGATCCTGGAAGCCTTTTCCAGCCAGTCACCCACAAATGGGCGCACAATGAAAGTTACATGCCCTGCCTCCTGGTTGTAATATTTTATTTGAACAGTCAGGGTAGGATTGCTGAACGCGGTTTGTTCGCCCAAAAGGTCCACCACTTTGTACTCATCGTACAGAAGGCTCTGGGCATCGAACATCTTGCAATAGAGGCGGATTCCAATGTTGAAGGGCACATTGGTAGATATCTTGATGATCTTTAGCCTGTCCTTAGGATGTACAACCAGCTTTTCGCCGGAAAGGAGGCTATGGGGATGATCGTTCACATTGATTATTATGGAGTAAAGGACAGGCTCAACCGTGTGCATGCCCATCCATACCCGCCATCCCAATGCTGCCAGAGCAAGGATCAACAGCAAGAGAATCCACAGTGAGATTCTGCTCCTCCGCTTCTTTGGCCTCCTCCTCGTTCTGTAGGTTTGGGTAGTCACCTAGATTTTAAAATCACTTGCGGGTTGTCTTCTTGTCCCCAGCCCTTTCCCATATCAGCAGTATCGGGCTGGCTACATAAATGGAAGAATAAGTTCCCACTATGATACCTACGAGCATTGCAAAGGCAAAGTCATGGATCACTCCTCCCCCGAGCACAAAAAGTGCCAAAACCACAAAAAGGGTAGTGGAAGAAGTGAGAACCGTGCGGCTTAAGGTCTCATTAATACTTTGGTTCATCACCTCCACAAAGGCGCGTTTTCGATAACGCTTTAGGTTTTCTCTGATTCTGTCAAACACAATTATGGTGTCATTCAAAGAATAACCGACAATTGTGAGGAAAGCCGCGATTATAGCCAGAGATATCTCCCTGTCCGTGAGGGCAAAGGCACCCACGGTTATGGTTACATCATGAATCAGCGCAAATATAGCTCCCAGCGCATAACGCAACTTTAGGGCCCAGCAAAGGCCAAGAGTAACGGCAAGAGCAATTACGATGAGCCAGGTAACCTTTACTCCAAACGAAGAGGCAAAGTAAACCACCACTGAGAGGGACACCGCCATAATAATGCTCATCAGCCATTTCAATTCGAACCTTCCGGAAATATAGATCGCAATAAACAGGATAGCGTAGAATATGGCAAAAAGGGCTTTCTGCCTAAGGTCCTTGCCTACCTTTGGCCCAACCATCTCTACCCGCCTGATCTCGACCCCGCCTCCAAACGCTGACTTCATGGCGGCTTTCACCTTGTCGCCAAGACCTGTCAGTTGAATATCCGTTTTTCTAACCCTTATAAGGTACTCCGCATTTCCCTTTTCTCCAAACTCCTGGATGATGCTATCCTGCAGCCCAATGGGCACAAGGGCCTTACGGATCTCATCAAGGGAATGGCTCTTGTCAAATTTTACCTGTATGAGCACTCCCCCGGTAAAATCCACCCCATAGTTGGGGCCTCCCCGCCATATGAGCAAAAAAATAGTGGCAACAATAAGGGCTCCTGAAACAAAAAACGCTATATAACGCTTTCCTACGAAATCAATATTGATACCAGGCTTGATAAACTCCATAGAATGTCCCCCGCACTCACACTACTAAATACTCAGCTTCTTCATTCGCCTTTGCAAATAAAGGTAATCAAAAATGACCCTGGTAACGAAAATCGCTGTAAACAAGCTGCTTATGATACCAATGGTTAGGGTAACCGCAAATCCCCTGACCGGCCCGGTTCCGAATTGAAACAGAACCAGCGCGGCGATCAATGTCGTTATATTGGCATCCAATATAGTAACAAGGGCCTTGGAATAGCCTGCATCTATGGCAGCCCTAGGCGTCTTTCCAAGCCGAGCTTCCTCCCTTATCCTCTCAAAAATCAGAACATTGGCATCCACCGACATGCCGATTGTGAGGATTATACCTGCTATTCCAGGAAGGGTAAGAGTAGCTCCAAAGAAGGCCAATCCCGCCATGATGAACAATATATTGAGCATTAAAGCAAGGTCCGCAATAAGTCCCGATAGCGCGTAGTATATTGCCATGAACACTATCACCACAACTCCGCCCACTATCATTGAGACCAGACCTTTGTGAATTGAATCACGTCCCAGAGACGGTCCAACAGTCCTTTCTTCCAATATCTTCACTGGTGCCGGCAATGCACCTGCTCTCAACACAATAGCTAGGTCCCGAGCTTCCTCCATTGTAAATCGACCCGTGATCTGGGCCCTACCACCCGAAATCTTGTCCTGAATAACTGGAGCAGAATTGACTTTATTGTCCAGAACGATCGCAAGGCGTCTACCGATGTTATCCCCGGTGATCTTCTCAAACAGCCTGGCACCCTTTCTATCAAAAGCGAGAGTTACATATGGTTCATTATACTGGGTGTCTATCTGCACCCTTGCATCAGTGATATACTGCCCAGTCAAGAGCGCTCGTTTTTTGAGAAGAAAAGGTATCTTCTGAACCCTGCCGGTCTTGGGATCATAGGCTACCTTGTAAAGGATCTCGTCCCCAGCTGGAATATTACCCTTGAGAGCCTCCTCAACACTGTGATCCTCGTCCACCAACTTGAACTCCAGCAGCGCAGTCTTACCAATGAGTTTTTTGGCCCTTTCAGGTTCTTTTATGCCCGGCAATTGCACCAGTATCCGGTTCCTACCCTGAGGTCTTATATCAGGTTCACTGACACCAAACTGGTCCACCCTGTTGCGAATTGTTTCCAGGGCCTGCTCTACGGCCATCTTCATGATATGATCCTTGGCCTTTGGCCGCAGTACCAGTTCAAAGATCGGCCTGCCGACCTGCCCCGGCAGTTCTTTCACCTCAAAGTCAGGGTAGTTTGCCTCGAAGATCTCCCTGAAAGGCTTACGGTCCTCATCCCTGAGCAGGGTCAGAGATATCTTGTCTGTATCCACCCTTTTCAGATCTTGATACCTTAACTTGCTCTTACGTAAATCATGCTTCAACTCTTCCACGATACGCTCGACATCACTTTCTACTGCCTTTATGGCCTCGACCTCCAGGACCAAGTGCATACCTCCCTGCAGATCCAAACCCAGGTGTATCTTTTCAGTGGGCATAATCTTTGACCACCAGGGAGGAAGACTCGGGCTTATTGAGGGGACGAGGTAGATAAAGGCAGCAAAAACACTTAGAGCAATTACAACCACACGCCACGTCAGTTTGCTAGACACCTTTCACTCCTCAATCAGTAGCACAGTATAAAAGTTGTACGTCTTACGAACTTTCTCTCCCAATTCTTCCCGCTATGGAGCTGCGCGACACCTTGACCCTCACCTTTGGAGCAATCTCCATGGTCACTACGTCGTCACTGATACCCGTGATTACGCCATGCAGCCCGCCGGTACTCACAACCCTGTCGCCCTTTTTCAAGGAAGCTATCATTTCGCGGTGCTGCTTGCTCTTCTTCTGTTGTGGCCGTATGAGCAAGAAATAAAAAATAGCGAACATGAGGATAAGGGGTATAAAGGCCCCAAAGGCCCCGCCTTGTCCGCCTCCAGAGGCTCCTCCGCCTCCCATAGCATACGCCAAAAAGTTCATCTTTTACCTCCCTTTTGGTTTTTTCTCATTACTAAGCTATAGAGCTCGCATTTCTTCTTCTAATAACCCTGTCTGTCATAAAAGTTTTTTCTGTAGCTGTCCAGATTTTCTTCTTTAATGGCCTGTTTCAATTCTCTCATCACATCCATATAGTAAGTGATATTATGAATAGTGTTCAATCTGTAAGCCAGAAGTTCCCTCGCCATGAACAGGTGTCTGAGGTAAGCCCTTGTATAATTTCTGCAAGTGTAACAAGAGCATTTTTCATCAAGGGGCCTTTCATCGTCCACGTATCTGGCATTCTTGATGGAAATCTTTCCTTCGCGGGTAAAAAGCGTCCCGTTGCGTGCATTGCGTGTGGGCATCACACAATCAAACATATCGACCCCTAGGCACACTGCCTCAACAATATCCTCAGGAGCACCCACGCCCATTAGGTATACGGGTTTTTCTTCGGGAAGGATCTCCTTTACAATCTGTATCATCTCCTTCCTGACCTCTGCCTCCTCACCCACAGAAAGGCCCCCAATGGCATAACCTGCAAAATCAAGTTCCAACAAAGACTGGGTACTCCATCTCCTGAGCTCTGGATAAGTACTGCCTTGAACAATCCCGAAGATCGTCCCTTTTCCGGCTCCCCTGTATGTATTGCAAATACGAGCCCATGAAGTGGTCAACTCTACCGATCTTTTTGCATAGCTGTATTCACAGGGGTAGGGAACGCACTCGTCCAGGACCATCATAATATCAGAGCCAAGAGCGAGCTGGATTTCCATTGCTTTCTCTGGTCCGAGAAAGTGCCTTGAGCCATCAAGATGAGACTGGAAAATAACTCCCTCCTCAGTCACCTTCCGCAGCCTTGCAAGACTGTAAACCTGGAAGCCTCCGCTGTCGGTGAGGATTGGATGCGGCCAATTCATAAACCTGTGAAGACCGCCCAGCTTTCTCACCACTTCATGACCAGGCCTGAGATATAGGTGGTAAGTGTTGGCCAGAATAATTTGCACGCCGGCTGTCTCCAGCTCCTCTCTGCTCACCGCTTTTACGCTAGCCTGGGTGCCCACGGGCATAAAAACCGGGGTATCCACCACCCCATGGGGTGTTATAATTCTACCTGTCCTGGCGGCAGTCTGGCCCGAGCGGGAACTTATTTCAAAATAACTTTCTGTCAAAGATCAACCTCTAAAACAACGTTATGCAATGCCCCGTTAAAGAATCAACATTGCATCCCCATAACTGTAAAATCTGTATTCCTCATCAATGGCGTGGGCGTAAGCTTTCTTTACAAGATCCAGCCCAGCGAAGGCAACCACCAAAAAGAGCAGCGAACTCTTGGGCAAATGAAAATTGGTAATCAGGGCGTCTATTAGTTTGAACCTGAACCCCGGAGTTATCAACAAATCTGTTTTCTCTTCCACGGCTGATAGCTTCCCCTGGGAGGACACGGCACTCTCTAGGGCCCTTACCACCGTGGTACCGACAGCTACCACCCGTCCACCGTTTTTCTTGCACGCGTTTATCATCTCTGCCGTGCTCGGTGAAACATTAAAGTACTCTGCTTCAAGCCTATGCTTCCTTATATCTTTAGTCCTCACCGGCTGAAATGTTCCATACCCCACGTGCAATGTGAGCGAGGCGATCCGGACTCCCGATTCTTTCAATTTCTCCAGCAGGCGTTCAGTGAAATGGAGACCTGCAGTGGGGGCAGCCACTGCTCCGTTCCGCTTAGAAAACACCGTTTGGTATCGTTCCCTGTCAACTTCAGAGCGCGCCTCTCGCCGAATATACGGTGGTAAAGGAACATGACCCCATTTTTCCAGTATCTCCCTGACACAAACAGCACCGCTAAACCGAACCCTGATAAACCCCTCTTTGCCCAGTTCCACTATTTCAGCATAAACCGAGGGCGCGATAAAGAGCTTCATGCCCACTCTAGCCCTCTTGGAAGCGCGGTAGAGGCACCAGCTCTCCACGCATTCCTCCTCGCCCTCCCTTATGCCCTCCAGCACAAAAAGCTCAACCCTGCCGCCAGTTTCTTTAACAGCCAGTAAACGTGCCGGAACCACCCTCGTATCATTCAGCACCAGAACGTCCCCTCTCTTCAAAAAGCCAGGCAGGTCACCGAAGTGCTGATCCCTTAACTGCCCGCTGGTGCGTTCCACCACCAAAAGCCTGGATTTATCCCTTTCTGGTGCTGGATATTGGGCAATCAGGTGGGGCGGGAGGTCGTAGTCGTACGTCTCTATATCAAACATTGAGGCCAACCGATTGTTCAAATCGGATACGTTAAACAAGATCAACCCCAAAGTCAAATGATTTCAGCCCGGGGATGGAAAGTAGCCCCGAGAAGAATTCAGCCGAGCAAAAAACGATAAAAGAAAAATGTAAGGGGGGCCTAAACCTTGAATTAGCTCTCTAGAGCCAATCAATCATTCAATCGCTTCTGCAACTAGCTCCGTAATATCCTTAACCACCAGAGGGATTTTTCTTCTCCTAGCCCTGCCGGCGATGGTTCTGAGACATTGCTGACACGAGGATACTACCATGTCGGCACCTGTGGCCTGAATCTCTGAAATCTTCATGTCGGCAACCTTGCCTGAGAGCTCCGGATCCACCATCTCCAGATTCCCTCCTCCACCACAGCAGGTTGTAAATTGTCTGTTTTTCTCCATTTCCATAAGTGAAACACCGGGAAGCGACTTAAGAACTTCCCTCGGAGGTTCGTACACGCCCGTGTTCCTGCCTAGGTCACAGGGATCATGATAGGTAACCTTGACATCGAGTGATTTAAGCTGGATATCGCTATTCTTGATAAGATCAACTAGAAACTCTGCTGCAGAGAGATATTCGGGGCCGGAAGGATAAAAATGCTTCCAGGTATGATAACATGAAGGACAAGTAAAGACCACTTTACTTGCACCTTTTTGCTCTATAACTTCCATGTTGTGTTTTATAAGGGCCTCCATTTTATTGGGCATGCCTGCACCTATCAGCGGGTAGCCGCAACACCATTCCTCTCCTCCGAGAACAGTGAAGTCTACGCCCGCCTTTTGCATTATGGTCGCCATGCTCACAGGAATCTTCTGGGCGAGGGGGAAAAAAGAAGACACACAACCTACAAAGTATATCACCTCAGCCTTCTCTTTTTCGAAATAATGCTCGGGGATACCCTTTATCAGCTCCTGCCATTCGCCCCGTTCCTCGTTGTCCTCATTGGAGATATTTCCTTCTTCCAAGATATATTGGGCCAAGCGATCTGCTATTTTAGGATAAAGGCCTACATCTACCAAGCACTCTCTATCCCTAAAAACGATATCCCTAGTCTTTATGGCAGGGAAACAGTTGGCGGTGCAGGCTCCACAGCCCAAGCAACTAAATATACTCTTCTTCACCTGTTCACTCCATTGGAGCCTCCCCTCTATAACCGCCCGGGTTATAGCATTTCTACCCCTTGGCGTAGCTGATTCAACTCCCTTCACCAAATATATTGGACAACTGGGTAAACAAAAGCCGCAGCGATTACATCTCGTTACTTCATCGTATGTTAGTTTCCTCAGTTTAACTATATTCATTTCCTCGTCTTCCTGGACATATTCTTTTTTGGTTAACTGGCAAAACTATTATTTCAGAAGCCCTAATCTTAAACCTTTTTCCTCATATCCCCCCTATATACCGCCCTGGCGAAAATATCCTCTTTGGATCGACCTGCTCTTTTATTCTTCTAATGATATCCTGCTCAGGCCTTGCAACACCCCATATGGGCAGTTCCGTCTTCCATTCATATTCCGCTCTCTCCACAACAAAGTTCCCCCCTATAGATATACATGACTCCAGTAACCGACCAATCCACTTGAGAACTCCGTCTTTTTGAGGCCTATCTCTAACTACCACTCTACCTACGCCAGAGCCCGCGTGGGCTAAGACACCTGTGTCAAATCCCAATTCCCTTGCCTCTCCTATGGCCTTTGTAAGTAGATCTTTTAACTGCGATATGGGCGAGCTAAGCTTGAGCACCAACAAGGGAGATAGATCATCTGTGGCTCGGTTGGTTGTTGCCCCATAGCTATTCCAAAATGAAAGGTGCGCCTCATTTTCTAGGTCCAACTGGGCCGTACTTCCCGCCTCAGTTCCCATGGATATGGTGTCTGAACGTATGCGCTCCACTTCTTCGGTTGCACCTTCTGCAAGTACTGCGACAAAGTACCGTGCGTTTTCGGCAATATCCTGCAACAAGTCACTCGATAATATAGCGCTTTGAGTGTCAAACAATTCCACTGCAGCAGGGGTCAACTTACTTGCCAAGATAGATTGGACAAGGGAAAATGCTTTATCCATCGAGGCGAAAGCGATCACGGTTGTAGCCGACCTTTCAGGAAGAGGCAGGAGCCGAAAGGTCATTTCACATAGTACTCCCAGGGTGCCCATGGATCCAATCATCAGCTTGCTGACATCATACCCCGACACATTCTTTACTGTCTTACCTCCCATCCCTATGACCTTGCCCTCGGGATTCACATATCTTACCCCAAGGAGCATATCCCTCACGGTTCCATATAAAAGCCGCCTCGGCCCTGACGAATTGGCTGCAACGATGCCTCCCAGTGTAGCTGTGTCCCCAAATGGAGGATCAAGAGGGACAAAGCATCCCATGTGTTCCCTTTCCGAACACACCTCATGCTCCTTTTGGCCATTGGAGGACACAGGGAGGTAACACCTGTTCTCTTCTCCCCTCAAGGCGCTCTGCAAATCGGCGAATCGTACACCTGCCTGGGCAGTAACAGTAAGATTGGCTGTATCCATATCTATGACTTTGTCAAGCCTTAGCGTAGACAGCACAATATCCATCCTCTCCGGCCTATGCCCAATCCCTATTTTTGTACCCCCGCCCCATACCACTGTCGCTAAGTTATCTTCTGCGACAGCTCTTACCACATGGGCCATTTCTTGCACCGATCCAGGCGCCACCACAGCATCTGGAGCTATTCCATCAACTGAATGTCTCGACAATAATCGGGTCTCAGTTATAAGATTATCTCCACCAACTATCTCTTCCAGCCTTTTTAATATAGCGTCCTTCATACTATTGCCTTCAGCTATCACTCATTACCTTAATACTCATTTGGATGCCCTATTACCCCGTGGCTTCCACCCTTTCCTGCTCAGGTATTACCTTGCCCGGGTTCAAAATCTCTTTAGGGTCCAATGCCCTCTTTATTTGCCGCATTGCCTCTAGATCATCTTCGGTGAATATAAAATTCATCTCCTTCAATTTTTCCAAGCCTATTCCGTGCTCGCCACTTATGGTTCCCCCGGCGTCAGCGCAAATCTTGAGAATCTCAGATGCTGCCTTCACCGCTGTCTTCTTCTCCTGCTCATCCCTTTCATCAAACAGAATCAAGGGATGGAGATTTCCATCACCAGCGTGAAACACATTGCCGATCAACAAGCCATATTTTTCGCCCACCTTTAGAACCTGGTTGAGGACCTCGGGAAGCTTTGTCCTGGGTACCGTGCCATCACAAACCATATAACACGGCCTCAACCGCGTAACCGCACCAAAGGCCCCTTTTCTACCTGCCCACAGCTTGTTTCTCTCTGCTTCATCCTTGGCAAGCTGTACCTCCCTGACGTTATGTCGTTTACATATCTCAAGAATCTTAGCGGCTTGCCTGTCCAAACCATCCTTTAGCCCATCCAGCTCAATGATAAGAACTGCAGCAGCATCCAATGGATAGCCTGCCTGTACGGACTTCTCAACCGCCTCCATCACCACCTGGTCCATCATCTCCAGGGTGGCAGGCACAATCCCTTCAGCTATTATTGCAGAGACCGTATTACCTGCGTCCTCTATGGAGTCATATATTGCCAGCATTGTCTTGATGGCCTCGGGAGCCCGGATTATCTTTAGGATGATCTTGGTTGCTATGGCGAGGGTCCCTTCGCTCCCCACTATCAGGCCCATGAGATCATACCCTGGATTATCAGGATTCTTCCCTCCAACCCATGTCACCCTTCCGTCATAGAGGACCAATTCCGCACCCAGCACGTGATTCGTGGTAACCCCGTACTTCAAGCAATGAGGCCCCCCTGAATTCTCACCTACGTTGCCGCCCAAAGTTGAAACCTTCTGACTGGCAGGATCAGGTGCATAAAGAAACCCTTGCTTTAGCAGCTGGGTCTGGAGATCAAGGGTAATTACGCCTGGCTCCACGATTACAGCCCTATTCGGAATGTCCACCTCCAGGACCCTGTTCATCCTGGAGAAGTGAAGCACAATCCCTCCACGGGCCGCAACGGTCCCCCCACTGAGGTTTGTGCCAGAGCCCCGTGCAATAATTGGCACACCTTCCTGGTATGCCAGTCGTACCACTGAAGATACCTCTTCAGTGTTGCCAGGAAGCACCACAGCATGGGGTCTTCCTTTTTCTAGCGAAGCATCATACCCATAAAGGGTTAAATCAACCTCTGAAAACAGAACATTTTCTGCTCCCACAATCTCCTTCAGTCTTTCCACAAGACCTTCTTTATCCATATCATTGCTCTCCAGACCTTTAATGTTATCTTCAGCCAGTACTAAAATCTATGGAGGCCAAAAACAGCAAACCATGAAAGCCGGTTGCTGTGGCTCGCAGTAACTAGGCCTGGCTGTAAATTTGAGAGGCTGCATCTAATGCGCCTGGATTTACCTTTACCCCCTCAGCGCGTAATATGGTCTCAAGGGCCGATAGGAACAGGAACACGTTTCTAGGCCTTGCAGCATGCCCCATTAGCCCCACGCGCCATACCTTCCCGGCCAAGTCTCCCAGACCGCCACCTATCTCGAGCCCAAAATCTTTTAACAATGCCTTACGGACCTTTGCATCATCTACGCCGTCTGGAATCTTAATTGCATTCAGCATAGGGAGTCTCTCGGCCTCGGGCACCAACATTTCAAGACCCATTGTCTCGATACCTGCCACAAGCGCTCTGTGATTTAACTTGTGTCTTGCCCATCGGTTCTCTAAGCCTTCTTCAGCTATTATGCGCAGGGCCTCTCTCAAGGCATATATCATGTTTATCGGTGCAGTATGATGATACTTTCTCTCAGCTCCCCAGTAGCTCCCCACCATGCTCATATCAAGGTACCAACTTGCCACCGGCCCCTTTCTGTTTTTGAGGGCCTCCATTGCCCGGTCGCTGAACGAAATGGGAGATAGGCCCGGTGGGCACGATATGCACTTTTGTGTTCCACTGTAAGCTGCGTCAATCCCCCACCTGTCGATCGCAACCTCCATACCCCCCAAGGAAGTCACCATGTCCACGAGAAAAAGCGCCCCGACTTCCTTTGCTATTGAAGAGAGATCCTCAAGAGAGGTACAGGCCCCAGTGGATGTCTCCGCATGGACTACCGCAAGCACCTTGGGATTTTTCCCTTTGACAGCGTCTCTCACCTTATCCGGGTCAATTGCTCTTCCCCACTGCTCATCTATACGAATCAGTTTTCCGCCTAGCCGATTGACAATATCGCTCATCCGCGTGCCAAAAACGCCGTTGACGCACACAGCCACTTCATCCCCGGGCTCCACAAGGTTCACAAAGCACGTCTCCATCCCCGCGCTCCCCGTCCCCGAGACAGGTATAGTCAAGGCGTTATCAGTCTGAAACAGATACCTCAAAAGTTGCTGGGTTTCATTCATCGTTTCCAGAAAATAGGGGTCTAAGTGCCCAATACATGGTGCCGACATGGCCTGCAGCACCCTTGGTGGCACATCGCTTGGCCCTGGTCCCATAAGCACCCTTTGTCCCGGATCAATGTCTTTAAACTTGCTCGCGTCAAAAGCCATCTGAATCCTCCTCTTGGTTTTTTATTATTCCCGTGCAAGTAAGTAGCCTTATAGCAAAAGGCCAGGAGGTAAGCAATCTTTTTGGAAAGGGGGTTGTTGACTTTTGCATAGAATCCTATACTGTCTGTCACCTTGGTGCCGGAGGATCACATAATGGCTCGGCGAACTTCTAGGAAGGTCTTGTTGCTTACAAACTTTTGGAAATAGGTGAGTCCCATTCTTCAAACGAGGGTTTAATCTATGGTAAACGATACAAATATCTCAAACCCGAAAAAACCTGTTCTCCTGGTTGCACTTGGAGGCAATGCCTTAATTAGAAAAGGTCAAGGAGGGACAATAGAAGAGCAGTTTGAAAACTTGAGAATCCCCGTTCGGCAAATTGCTAAGCTTTCTTTGGATTACACGGTTATTATTACGCACGGCAATGGACCTCAGGTAGGTAATCTTTTGATGCAACAAGAATGCTGTGATGCTGTTCCTAAGCTTCCTCTTGAGATCTTGGTGGCACAAACTGAGGGACACCTGGGCTACATGATTGAATCAACATTAGACGAGGAATTGATGGCCTTGGGAATCGAGTTCAGGCCACTGGTGACCTTAATAACTTATGTAGTAGTGGACAAAAACGATCCTGCATTCCAGCACCCCACAAAGCCAATAGGGCCAACCTTCACTATGGAAGAAGCCGCCAAATTACCATATCCCACCATCAAAACCTCAAGGGGTTATCGGCGCGTAGTTGCCTCTCCCAGACCCATAACAATTATCGAAAAGCGGGAGATCAAGAAATTGATTGAAATGGACTTTATAGTCATATGCTGCGGGGGCGGTGGAATTCCGGTTATCAGGGAGGGTCGAGGGTTTACAGGAGTGGATGCCGTGGTCGACAAGGACTTCGCAAGCTCAATCCTGGCGAAAGAGGTGGGAGTTGATATTTTCATCATTGCTACTGATGTCCAAGGTGCAATGCTAAATTTTGGTACAACGAGGCAAACACTGCTCCGCAAAATCACCCTAGGGCAGGTCTCTGATTATATTAAGCAAGGCCATTTTCAAAGTGGATCAATGCTGCCGAAGGTTGAAGCGGCTGCCCAATTTATAAGTGAGGGTGGAAAGCGAGCGGCTATAACTTCCATAGAAGGCATAGAAAAGGCCGTTGAAGGGGAAGGCGGTACACAATTTGTCAAATAAATACGAAAGGAGCAAATGCAATGCAGACCAGCGAATACATCCATCTGGAAAACCATTACGGTGCCCAAAATTACAAACCTCTTGACGTGGTTTTGACCCGTGGCAAGGGGGTATGGGTATGGGACGTAGAGGGAAGAAAATATTTGGACTGTCTTTCAGCATACTCAGCTGTAAATCAAGGCCACTGCCATCCGAAGATAATGGAGGCCATGTTTGAGCAGGCAAAGAAACTGACCCTCACATCTCGTGCCTTTCGAAATGATCAACTTGGGCTTTTTTACAAAGACCTTTGTGAGCTCACCCGGTCTCATAAGGTATTACCAATGAATAGCGGGGCGGAGGCTGTTGAGACAGCTATCAAAGTGGTTCGGAAATGGGGGTATAAAGTTAAAGGTGTCCCGGAAGATAAAGCGGAAATCATCGTGTGCGAGAACAATTTTCACGGCCGCACCATAACTATTGTCGGCTTTAGCACGGATGAGAACTCCAGGGCTGGATTCGGCCCCTTCACACCTGGATTCAAGATCATCCCCTTTGGCGATGCAGAGGCCCTGGAAGCGGCCATCACCCCAAACACGGTCGGTTTTCTAGTGGAGCCCATTCAAGGGGAAGCAGGTGTAATAGTCCCGCCTCCCGGGTATCTGAAAAAGGTTAGATCCATTTGTGACAAGGAAAACGTGGTCTTGGTGCTTGACGAAATACAGACCGGGCTAGGCAGAACCGGCAAACTTCTGGCAGAGGAACATGACGGAATAGAGGCTGACTTGACACTAGTGGGCAAGGCCCTTTCAGGAGGTTTTTACCCAATCTCCGCTGTGTTGTCCAATACTGAGGTAATGGGAGTCCTTCAACCAGGAGAACACGGCAGCACCTTTGGCGGCAATCCCTTGGCCTGCGCCATTGCCCGCACAGCTCTAAAGGTGCTGATCGAGGAAGGAATGATTGAAAACGCGGAGAAAATGGGGGCCTATTTTCTGGAGGGGCTTAAGAAAATCAAGAATCCCTTGATCAAAGAGGCACGCGGAAAGGGCTTGCTGATAGCAGTCGAATTTTACCCTGAGGCAGGGGGCGCCCGGGCCTATTGCGAAAAGTTAAAGGATAAGGGGATACTCTGTAAAGAAACTCATGACAACATAATACGTTTTGCGCCCCCGCTTGTTATTACAAAAGATGAGGTGGATTGGGCTCTGGAAATTGTTGACTCCATACTTGGGCAGTCGTGATTAGATGTCACTTTTGATCTGGTTCTTCCCTGCCGCCATGCCTGGCCTTGAGCTCGAATACTCGGCAGGGATACTGACCAGTAGGGGCGACTCGGCTTGTGTCTATACTGAAACCCCTTTAAATCAGTAGAAAAATAGGGTATAGTTAGTGGAAGTTCGTGGAAAATAGTTAATACCGGGCCGGCTGTTTTGTGTTATGCTTTAACCCTATTTTGTGGAGGGAGCTCATGATCATAGCCATTACTAATGCAAAGGGTGGCGTAGGAAAAACAACAACGGCTGTAAACCTGGCAGCAGCTTTTGCTAACCGGAACAAGAAAACGCTTCTCGTGGATCTGGATCCACAGGCCCATTCTACCAGGTGCTATTTCCACTCTGAGCCTGAACGGGACATTAGCGACTTTATCATGGACAGGCCCTCCCAGGCCCATAGGGCGGTATTTTCGACTGATTATCCAAATGTGGATATAGTACCGGCAACGGAAAGGCTCGGTGAGACGGCTGAACTCCTTTCCACACGCATCCGGAGAGAAGAGCGGCTTCACAGGGCCCTAGTGGGGCTTCCTGAGGATTACAAGGCAATACTAATTGACTGCCCTCCTTCCCTTGGCATCTTAACTTATAATGCCATAAACGCCGCAGACCTTATCCTAGTTCCTGTACAGCCCGGCGTCGGGGCAGTAGTGGGACTCGAGGCCCTGATTGAGACGGCTCGTGAACTCAGAGATGAGGACAATGTGCCATACAGAATACTGGTTACCATGCTAGATCTGAGGACTACCCACACGAATGCTATCTTTGAAGAGCTTATTGAAGAACATAGAAAGCGTGTCTTGAGGACTGTTATTCACAAGAGCGAGGCCCTGAATCAGGCCAACTTGGCAGGAAAGCCAATTTATAGTTTCAGCCGAAGCTCCAGGGGTGCTGAGGACTATGACGCCCTTTGCGAGGAACTGCTAAGGCTCAGATTACCTTCTTTTTGAGCTCACAGCCTTTTCATCTTTTGAACAATAAAATGGCATGCCTGGAGCACCAGCCGGGTGCCAAGTTCAGCAACCGCCTCCACATTGCTCTGAGTTTCCCCTTCGGTGCTACCTTTGTTCCTGGTGCCACCTTGATGCGCCAGGAGGGTTTCATATGCAGCATTTATTTCTTTTAGCTTTTTCTCGGCCTTTTTTTTCAAGCGAGGATTGCTGGCAAAGCGGTCTGGATGCCACACCGCTACAGCATCCCTATATGCTGCCTTTATTTCTTCAATATCAGCACCCGGCTTAATCTCAAGGATTTCGAAACACCTCTCCAGTTGCATAAGCCTCAACAGTCTCCTTTTTTATTTATGTCACGAAATTCAATATTTTTCAATCCCATGCCTTTGTGCGCAACAGGCACCTAGGTTTAAGTGTGCGAGGCAATCTGACGATATTAAGTTATATTGAACCTGACCTGAAGCCGTAAAGCCTAAGGTTCTTTGGGTATTGTCTGATAGTTTTAACTTGGTTGAATTAAAATTATATGATGCGTCTTGACCAAAGTATAGGGAGGAGATCATGGATATCGTATGTCCTACTTGTAATCAAAAATACCGTGTTTCCTCTGCCAACCTTCCCAAAGACAAGAAAATAGTAGCCAGGTGTAAGCATTGCGGTGGCAAAATTATTGTTCAAGCTCCCCGCCCCTTAGTAGATGAAAATGCAAAGACCTTGGCCATAGAGAGGCATAAAACACAACAGCCTCCTGATGATAGGAGATCTGAGACCTGGGGGACGGGCCAGTTTGAGTTTGTCCCCAGCACTCAAGGCTTTTCCGGATATGCCGGCTTCTGGAAACGGGCTGCCGCCGCCGTCATCGACATGGTGACCCTTGCCATCGTAGGTGCCTTTGTCGGCGGTTTCGTGGGCGGTCTTTATGGAGCCCTTACCGGAACGACCGCAGGCTCCCATGTCCTGGGAAGAGCGGTTGGAATTCTAGTGGGATGGATGTACTACGCTATTATGGAAAGTTCCCAAACACAGGCAACACTAGGTAAAATGGCCGTGGGAATAAAGGTGACCGACGCATCAGGGGAATCTGTCTCCTTTGCCAGGGCCACTGCCAGGCATTTTGCAAAGATCCTGTCTGTCATTCCCCTGGCAATGGGATATATCGCTGTAGCCTTTACAAAGAA